>JAUVCJ010000231.1 GCA_030595765.1 Thermoplasmatota archaeon
GAAAAGGGCATCAAAAGCATGTACCTCACACTTGAACAGAGCAGAGATAGCCTTCTGGAGCACATGGAAGCGCTTGGATTCAAGCAGGAAGGCATGGAAGACCTGGTTGTCATCGACCTTGCCAAGGTCCGTAAGGATGTACTCTCCAATGAGGCCAAGTCAAAGGACATTGACTGGATCCATTCTGTTCTGACCGCCATGAAATCCTATAAGAACATGTTCGGCTGCGAAGTACTTGTGCTTGACTCTCTTGCAGCACTTTACGCTCTTACCCAGTTCACAAACCCACGTGGCGAATTGTTCTACTTCTTTGAACAGTTAAGGGATCTGAACCTGACCACGTTCCTGATATCTGAAATGCCTTCAGACAGGAATGTATTTGGAATATACGGTGTAGAGGACTTTCTGGCTGACGGGATCATCCATTTGCTGGTTGAGCGCGATGGGAACGTAGCAAACCTCTTCGTTTCCGTTGTGAAGCTGAGAAAGACCAATCACGATAGGGGATATTTCCCACTAATCTTTGAGGATGGACACTTCGAAATAGTGACTGATTAAGGGTTCACCTGAGACTGGCCTTTACACGCTGACGATACTGCTCAATAATATTCAGTGTTAGCTCTCCTGGTGCGGAGTTCCCGATCCTGCGTCCACCAATCGAAGCGACAGGCACTATTCCTGCGATGCTGTTTGTTAAAAAGACTTCGCTGGGGTCTGATAAATCCGCAATTGAAACTGAGCTTTCACAGCCTACCAACCCCAGACCATTAGCTATTTCAAGAACAAGAGCTCGGGTCAGGCCCGATCTTACCCCTGTTTCAACATGCGGTGTCTTCATTTTATTTCCAGAGATCAAAAAAACATTGCTTGAGGTTGCATCCAGAACAGCGCCATCATGAACGAATATCGTGTCGGCATATCCATGCTCTCTTACCTTTTGAAGTTCATTTATACGTGTTAGATACCCAATGGTCTTATGCCTTTTAGGCTCGTATGTATTGAGCCCCTTCCCTCGAAGTGATATGGCCACTGGAATTCCACTATCGATAACGCGGTCTAGCTCCAGACCTTGAAGAGGGGAGCCGGTGATGATAACACTCGCCTCTGTTTTAGAGTCATACACCAGACCCGGAAGAGATTCTCCGCGTGTTACCTGAATGCGTATTCTTCCATCATTAAGCTTGTTTAAGTCCTTTAATTCATGAACAAGCTCTGCCAATTTTGATATTTCATGTGGAAGCTTCATCCCCAGAAAGGTTGCAGAATCATGGAGGCGCTGGATATGGGGTTCAAGCTGGAATATCCCTTCAGGAAAGCATCTTATGGTCTCAAATAGGCCATCGCCGTACATAAACCCCCTATCAAAGATTGAAACTGTTGCATCTGATTCCTCAACAAAAGACCCATTGACATAGGCTTTCATGCATTATCCTCCTTTTCAACTTGGGTCATTGATAGAAAATTACTCAAAAGTGCTTTTCCATGGACTGTCAATATGGATTCGGGGTGGAATTGAACCCCTTCAATGGCTTGCGTGCAATGGCGTAGTCCCATTACCACTCCATCATCGGTCCAGGCTGTTACTTTAATGTTCTTTGGCAGGGTTGCCTCATCCACGACCAAAGAATGATACCTTGTTGCTTCAAAGGGGTCTGGCAGGTTCTTAAACACTCCCAGACCATCGTGATGTATCTTTGAGGTCTTTCCATGCATCACCATGTCTGCTCTGACCACAGCCCCTCCATAAGTTTGGGCAATACACTGGTGGCCAAGGCATACTCCAAATATCGGCACATGTCCCGCGAACTTTTGGATCACATCCATTGACAAGCCGGACTGCAGTGGAGCGCCTGGGCCAGGAGATATCACCACGCTATCTATGGTTTCAAGTTTGGGATCATCCAGGGAGAATTTGTCATTCCTTTCAACCCTCACCTCAGTTCCCAGCTCTCTAAGATACTGGTAGAGATTGTATGTGAATGAATCATAGTTATCCACAAGCAGCAACATCTTCAGTCCCTCCTGCACTGGGCATGCGCCTCTTTGAGAAGGCGTATCTTGTCCTTGCATTCCTGCAATTCATCCTCAGGTTCCGAATCCGCAACAATGCCACCGCCTGTGTGGGTGTATACCTTTCCATTCGTTGTGATCATTGTCCTTATTACGATATTGAGGTCAATTGCCCCATTGAATCCAATATAGCCCAAAGCACCTGAATATATCCCTCTCTTTACCGGCTCCAGCTCGTCAATGATCTCCATAGCCCTTATCTTGGGAGCACCGGTCATGGAGCCACCTGGGAATGTAGCTCGAATAGCATCCATCCATGACCTATCATCGTCAAGTTTTCCGGTCACAGTGGAAACCATCTGGAATACCGATGGGTATCTCTCGATCATGCGTAACTCTGGAACTGCAACACTGCCAATTTTGCATACCCTGCCAAGGTCGCTCCTGACCAGATCTACTATCATGAGATTTTCAGCAAGATCCTTCTGGCTGGTTGCAAGTTCATTATACAGGCGCTCATCCTCAACTGCATCGGCACTCCTTGGTCTGGTCCCCTTCATTGGACGGCTCTGAATATCAGTGCCTCTCAACTTCAGATATCGCTCAGGGCTGGAGCTAAGTATCTGAAACGCTCCAAGATCAAGATATGCCGAAAAAGGGGCAGGGTTAAGCTTGTTTAGCCGCTTGAATAGAACGAGCGGGTCAATATCAAGTTCATGCTCTTCCCTGAAAGTAAGATTTACCTGATATACATCTCCGGCAACAATATGCTCTTTTATCTGCTTCACTGCATCCAAATATGCCCTAGTGTCAAATGAAACACGTACAGACCCATTCACATCAGCCACATCGGTAATTGATACCTCAGGGGTTGATACTCCTGAAATTAATTCTGCGGGAATGGATGCTTCTGAGTTTTGTTCTGTTGTGGTTAATGCTTCTGATATCTGTTCTGGGCTACTCATTTTCGTGTCAATATAGTCACGAGACCTCATTACAAGCATTTTCAACTGCTCGAGCCGTTCTCTGGTGTCACCAAACCCTCCAATTCCTGAAAAGATGTGAATTCGTTCATTCCATATGTCCTGGATAATGGAGCTTGAGAACATCTTGAAATAGCTTTCAGGAATGGTATCAAGTCCCTGACCAGTAGTTGAAACCCTCTCCAGATGATCCTTCATTTCATAGCCGAAGTATCCGATGAGCCCCCCTTGGAAAGGAGGCAGATCAGGGTCTTCCTCATAACTGAAAGGTTCAATAAATGACTCCAATTCTTTGAACGGGTCTCCATCAAACTCATTTACCTCCCCATTAAGAGTTGTTTTGATCCTCGTGCCGGTGGATGAAAAGCTGCCAAACGGGTCCAACCCTATGATGTTGTATCTTCCCAGATCTCCCATCTGCATACCACTGTAGAGAAGGAATG
>JAUVCJ010000160.1 GCA_030595765.1 Thermoplasmatota archaeon
AGATGCTTGCAGCCAACACCGATGCACAACACCTGCTTTCAATTCATGCTACACATAAAATTCTGCTGGGACAGAAGCTCACGAAGGGGCTTGGTGCCGGAGCTCAACCTCAACTAGGTGAGGAGGCCGCCATAGAAGCAACTGAGAAACTCAAAAAACTGCTCTCAGATGCAGATATCACTTTCATCACGGTAGGATTGGGAGGCGGCACCGGAACAGGCTCTGCTCCATACATTGCCAGGCTCTCCAAGGAAATGGGAGCCCTTACGATCGTATTTGCAACCACCCCATTCAAGGGTGAGGGAAATCTCAGGATGGAGAATGCCCAATGGGGCCTAGAAAGGCTAAGAGCGGTTGCTGACACAGTCATTCTCATACCTAACAACAAGCTTCTGGAATACTCTCCAAAGCTCTCCCTTAACATGGCCTTCAAACTGGCAGATGAGGTTCTGATGCGAGCCATAAAGGGACTGGCCGAGATCATTACCAAACCTGGCCTCATCAACCTGGATTTCAATGACCTCAAGACCATCATGCAAAGCTCGGGTGTGGCGATGATAGGCCTAGGCGAGGCAATTGGTCACGATTATGACGACAGAGCTCTTGCCGCAGTAGAAGATGCCTTGCACTCCCCTCTTCTGGACATTGACATATCTGGCGCCAATGGGGTGCTGATAAACGTAACTGGAGGCAATGACATGACCGTTGCAGAAGCTGAGCAGGTTGCCAATACGATCAATGACAGGGTCAAGGGCAATGCCAGGATCATCTGGGGTGCTACCATTGACCCATCACTGATGGACACCATCAGGGTCATGTTGGTTGTAACAGGTGTCGAATCAGAACAAGTAAAGGGTCGCACGGTTGCAGGAGCAAACGATCTGGAGCTTGAGTTCATCACCTGAAATTGCTACAGGTTTGAAGTATGTGATAGTGGAATTAACGAAAGTAAGGAATGGAGTATGATTTGAATGGATGACTCTCTTGAAGATGCGGTGCTATCCTTTGATGGTAGCGGTTTCTCTGTACCAGACAAGGGCTCGGACAAGGTTGGGATAATTTTCGGCAAGGTTGGAACAACAAAATTTGACTGTAGCGCAATGGGGCAATTGCGAAAAAATGATTATGTGATGGCAAGCCATGAGACATGTGGCTGGGTATTGGGCCAAGTGGATCAGATAGAGAGGCAAACCGATCTATCCATAGAAAAGGCTCAGAAAATTGCTGCTGGAGAGCATGTGGACATTAACGAGAAGGTGAAAGCCACCATCAGCGTTATTGGATTCAGGGACGATCAAGGCCTGTTGAAGGCTCCTAGGACTCCGTTTCGAGCAGGAAATCCCATATTTCATGCCAGCGATGACCTGATAAGAGAGACCGTGGGGCTTGAAGACAATCCAAAGACTGGGGCATACATTGGCCTTCTGGGAGGACACGACATCAAGGTTTATCTGGACATTAATAACCTTGTCAACAAGCATCTGGCTGTCCTTGCAAAAACTGGTGGAGGCAAGAGCTATGTCACAGGCGACATCATTGAGGAGTTAATGAAGCACAACATCACAACTGTGATAATCGACCCACATGGAGAGTACCCGGCTATGAAAAAGGCAGGAAAACCTCCGAAGGGAAAGAGAAACTTCGATGTAACCCCTCAATCGTATACTGACAAGATACAGGAGTTTTCCACCAACACAAAGCTCAACAAGGGCTCAAAGCCTTTGAAATTCACGCTGGCCAACATGGATGCAAGAGGCCTGCTTGAGCTTACTGGGATCAAAAACAGCCGAACATTGGTGACGCCTCTTAGAAGGGCTCTAGACTCGCTTAAAAGCGTTAAAGGCAATTATTCCATGAAAGACATCATACGCTCCCTAGAGAACGAGGAGGACTCTGCGCTTTCTGCTCTCATCGCTGAGCTGGACTATCTTGACGATGTCGGCCTCTTTGACAGAGAAGGCACCCATATAAACGAGCTTGTGGTCAAGGGCAAGACCACAGTCATCAACCTGCGAGGCACTCCTCCAGACATTCAGGGAGTTATCGTGAATAGGCTGGCAACCGCCCTTTTCGAGCTTAGAAAGATCGAGAAGATCCCACCGCTGATGCTGATCACCGAGGAATGCCATAATTATTGCCCACAACAGGGAACTGTAGCATCATCCCAGATATACCGGACGATTGCTTCTGAAGGCAGGAAGTTCGGGTTGGGTCTGGCCGTTATCACACAAAGGCCTGCAAAGGTTGACAAGAACGTGCTGAGCCAGTGCAATACCCTCATCATCCTGAAAGTAACCAATCCCAATGACCTAAAAGCAATTTCCAATTCAGTTGAGGGTCTAACTCCAGGAATGACAGATGACATTCAGCGTCTACCCATAGGAACCGCTCTAATTACTGGTGGAAGCCTATCAACTCCGCTTTTTGTTGAGGTAAGGCCACGTGAAACCAAACACGGTGGAGAGAGCATCAAGGTTCTAGAAGAAGAAGAAGAAGAAAAATAGGAACAAGAAAGATTCAGCTCCAACAATGGAAACTCTTGATTGACAGATTGGTCGTGAGTAGCTTGTTTTGCATTAGTCCAGAATAGATAATTATTTGTTCACCCTTTATTGCGGGATTAAATATCAAGGTCTACAGACCCAATGTCTGAGCAAGCAGGGCATCTGGCCATGTTGGCCATATCGTTATCTGGAATTTCGAAGATCTCACCACAGTTCGTACACTGTACTGGCTTGGTTTCCACCTTTGGTGCTGCTTCTCTCTCGATGATGATGGTCTTTTCTTCTCTGTGGTGGAATGATGGGGAAACAGCAGTTGTCGGGATCGGGGGTGCTGGTCGTCTATGCGTTGGCCTCAGAGGCATCTTGCCATATACGGATTTTGAGAGCACTAACATGATAAAAAGGAAAGTAGGTGTCAGTATCCATATGTAAATCCCACTGATGAACATCCCTCCAATGGACCCAAGGAAGGTGAACAGAAGTAGCAAGAGGAAGGCGATCTTGGAAACTGCATGCAACCACCCCACTTTGGGCTGTGTTTCGACCCGAACCCTATTTGGCATGGTGGCCACAAAGAAACCAAAGAGTATGACCACGATAAAGAGTATCAAAGGGCATTCTATCCAGTCGAACTCGCTGTAGTAAAGAGTATCAGAAAATACTTCGGAGCTGGAGAATCGTGCGTTATATGTGTATATCTCTCCTGCAGGGGTTCGTAGTAGCATGAAGTTGCCCTTGTCGATATTAACCCCGATGAAAGCACTCGTGCTGATGACATACTCCGAATGGTCTATTGCGAACCTTCCCTCGTATACATAAGTTGTATTGAATGCAGGGTTCGATTCGCCGATACATCCGAATATCGCCTCGTGCCAGACAGTGCTAGCGAGGTCAATTTTCTTGGAGCCTGCATTGAAATGCGCATCAAAATACATGTCGATCTCGATCGTGCCTGTACTTGTGTCATCAGAATTGAGCAGACCCCGCATGTCAGTCTCGACATTGCTATTGAGCAGTCGGTAATCCCGAATGGTCACTCCGCCATAATTCTTGACATAGCTGGTCAGATAGGTATCCAAGTCATGCTTGAAGCTATCCATTTCCAGAACCTCCAGCAGGTCGTTTTGATTGCCATAGGCGTGTGTCCCATCATAGTAATCGATAAGGAGTATCCTCAATTCGTGGGCGGTATCGCCGGTTATTGTCCATGCTACGTGTCCGCCGCCACTAAAGGATACACCGATCATCATCTCGATGTCTGAAGTTACTTTTATCTCACCACTTACTGGAGCAACTGTTACCTGCTGGGCTGAAGCCGTCATGATTGGCCCGAAAGCAGAAACTAGCAGGAAGAGCGACAGCAGGAAAAATATCGTACCAGTCCTCTTTTTCATCCTGAAATTCCTCCGAGTAGTGGTGGTCAAAATGGCATTGCCTGAGCAAATTACCACTTGTTATCAATTGAAGATAATGTCTTAATCCTTATAAGAGTTGCCGTGTTTCAATATGGCCAGTATATCACACCTGACCTGCGACATGCCTGCGATAGGCTTAACCTGGAACAGGCCGGGGAAGAAGAGGCTGACCAGCGTGAGCGGTCTGGATGAGAACACTGCGGTGAGCCCATCAGCTGCCCAATCTTGTCAGGCCTAACCTGCAGATGTTGAGAAAAGTTATTATTGTTCCACACCTTCGCAGCAAATTGGTCAGGTGAGCAAATGGCAGGCGATTATTCCATTCCAAGCATCCGTGAATTTCTGGATAAACTTCCAAGACACCCATGCGACACGAAACTACCCAGCAATTATTGTACAATATGCCACAGGCTGAACCGAACCGTTGCTGACCGCTGTGATAGAGGGGAGAAATACACCCCTAGACCAAAGAAAGAAACTGCCCCGGAGTCAGGGATAGACACCAAGGGAAAGACCTTCACGACTGTCGAAGAAATGGATGCCGCCAAGGACGAAGGCGATTTCATTGATGTCGAAGGAGATGGTCAATACGATGATGACGAGATAATCATAGAGTTCATTCCTGCCTATCAACCCAAAAAGGAAGAGCAGACCACATCTGACACTGAGATGTCTGGGGTCAAGGTCGAGATGGCTCAAATGGTTGCGGCACCAAAAGAAACAGTGACATTTAAACCCGCAGCACAAGCCAAGGATGCTGTGACCTTCAAGCCAGCTGCTCAACCCAAAGCTGAAGTTACCTTCAAACCCAAGCAAAAGGAGGAGACGGTATCATTCAAACCCAAGGCAAAGGACGAGAATGTAACATTCAAACCAAAGCCAGCCAAGGAAGAACAAGCTGTTTTCAAACCCAAGGCAAAGGACGAGTCAGTATCATTCAAACCCAAGGCAAAGGACGAGGGTGTAACATTCAAACCAAAGCCTGTAGAGACAAAGCCAGCAGAGGACTCCATGTTCAAACCAGTGGCGGCTGTGGAGGCCGAAGAAGAGAGTAAAAAGAAGCTCAAACCAAAGCCAGCCCCGATCAAGATGAAGCTCACCCCTACCAAAAAGGACGGCGAAGCCGATGATGAAACTGCTTCAGAAGAAAAAGCCAAACCCAAACCAAAAATGAAGATGAAGATGAAGATGAAGCCGAAGGCCAAGTCCACATCAAAAGAGGCCAAGGACGAAGCAGAAAAAGATGATGCCAAGCCTACAAAGGCCACATCAGCCGGAACGTTCGAGTGCCCAGAGTGTGGCAATATGGTAACTGAAGAGGCCAAGTCTTGTAATGATTGTGGCGCAATATTTGAGGATGAGCAAGAATCATGATCATTTGAGCATTAACCTGTTATAGGGGTTGCACATTCCCAATTCAAACTGAGCCCGAGTAGGGTAGCATGGATATCCTTAGAGGTTGCGGACCTTTCGACCCGGGTTCAAATCCCGGCTCGGGCATCAGCTATTTTTTCTGTCAACAGAAAAAAAGCTGAATGCCCGAGCCTTGGTCGGGAAAACAGGGTTTTCACTCACCCGGCTCCGGCACAAGATTTTTTCCAATTGTTCCAACGCTGATGCCCTTCCTCGGCAAATTCTCAATGCGATTTCTCCGAATTTGCCTCAGCTCGGGCACTCGAAGCGAGCCTTGGTCGGAAAAACAAATTAGGTCTTTTAAACCTACGTTCCGCACCCCCGCTCCAATAAATATATATTTTCGTAATCTGGCCCCAGCAATGCCAGTATCTGTCTATGGATCGGTTTCATATTCAAGACCTGATACGATACCTGGCCCCCATCCGTTATAATGAGATATTCGAGCCC
>JAUVCJ010000060.1 GCA_030595765.1 Thermoplasmatota archaeon
GCTCATCAAAATACTTCCAGACAAGTTTCGGTTCTATTTCAGTTATGAAGGACACAGTTTTACCCCCAATGATCCCAAAGAAGCAGGATCTATGAACCCTGGAAGTAGTTTGGATATAAACCTTTTATCCCGGAATTCTGGTTCATCCCGAGCCATTCGGGTCGACCTAGGTCAATCCTGATAACTAATTGGTTTCGGGGGTTTCTCCGTCCCATGGGTAATCATCATCATTGATGTCATAGGATTTGCCGGCGAGGCCTTGTTTACGCCATAGTGCAAATCCAAGTATGCCGGCTAGAATCACGAATGCCATGATTATTGGAAATGACATATCAGCAATTCCAGATGATTTCTGTGCAGGTGCGACCCTCTCGATTATGAAGCTGCTGGATTCTGGAGGAGACTCTCCTGCGGAATTTACAGCCTTGGCATAGATCGTATGCCGTCCATCTTCTAGGCTACTGAGGTCTATGTTGGAGTACCAATCATCCATTCCCTTCACTTTGATCCAATCTCCATCATCGATCTTGATCTCAACAGAGGATATGGTGTGCATGATATCGTAGGAAAAGCCCATTATCTTGAGGCTCTGTATCTGATCCGGGTCCAGAAAGGTATCCTCACCAGGAGAGGTTATTCCCACCAGTGGAGGCATTGATTCGGCGTTCTCCCGACTGTAAAAGTAATGAAGGAAATCATCCCAGTAGTGCTCGATGGCAAAGTCGGTCTCGTCAAAGAGGGGGTCGTAATCGCTGGTATAACTGTCTGGAAAATAGAACGTCAGGCCATTGGCTCCCTTTATTGTGCCGTGATAGAGAGCTACATCTGACTGGACAATAGCATCAGCAGCAGCCTGCTTAACAGCCGTTATAGCTGCTTGAAGTTCGGCATCATTGCGCACATATATTGCCAGGTTGTCCATGAAATCTATAAGGTCATACATTGGATATCCTGTCGGATCCAAAGGCTGCTGGTTGCCTGGGAATATCGATGCGCCCATGTCGTATGAATTGGTATCTGAACGTGCTTGCTGATACTGAAACCAATGCCCTCCAGTCAGAAGTCCGCCGGCCTTGGTGGCAGAAATGAGCGAAAACTCGCTAAGACGGTCAGCCAGTGCATCTATCTTGTCCATTGCAAAAACGGCCTGGGTGATGGCAGCAGAGTCTTGAGGGTCATCCTCTCTGTCAGTGTAAGAATTGACATAGGCCTCAGATATCGTGATGGCCAGTTCAACTGGAGTCATCTCAGGCATGGAAGTAAGCTGGGGAAGTATCTGCTCATATGGCCATCCCTCACCTGGCTCGACATAGCCAGAACTAACCATGTAATCCACGTGATCCTTGATCTGGTATATCACTGCAAGCTGAGCCATGAGACAGGCATCAAAGCCTATGACATCGATGTTGGAGCCTATCTGCTCCTCTATCTCGCCCATGGCGTATCCAAGCTCAGGCATATCTATCCTGTCACCGTCGTTGTCATCGTCCCAAGCGATGCCCCAAAAGGCGCCACCGTGGTTCCAGAGCACCAGCAAGTAATTCTCTGCTGGGTATTCCTCTACAGCCCATGTTGTGAAGTTGATCAGGGTCTCGGGGTCGCCCATGTTGATCTCACCCATATCCTCAAGCTCTGAGGAATCGATGTTGCCATCCTTCTGCCCCTGCTCTACCAGATAGCGCTTGGCACCTGTCCAGTCCCCATTTGTGGTGTCGTGCTCCATGCTACGATCCATCTGGACCACTATGTTAACCTGGTCAGTAGAACCCGCTGTCTCCATCTCCTCCATGTCCTCTATGCCTGCGGATTCTAGATTATTGTCAGCGTCCAAATAAACCATGAAGGTCCATTTGGCGATCTCAGGCCCTTCCTCTTGCCCTGCGTTAAGTGGAGCAACAGAGATTAGAAGGGTCGCGATGAGCATTAGCGCCAATATGGATGTGCGAAATTTTCTTGTCAAGAACATATCCTCCCGAGATAGTATTCAAAGACAACTAGTCTGAAAGCATTATATTAAGTTTCAGGTAAAGACTTGCCGAAAACCAGACTAAAAGCGCTAAACGCATTCATATTGTCGAGTACACATTCATGTTGCCCAGTAAACATTTGCGTTGGGGTGGATGTAACACTCGTTGACCCTGCCTCTCTTTTTTCGAATGACCTTTCTCTGGCCGATTAGCTTGTGGATGTGATAGTTCACAACCTGACGGCTAATGCCAAGCATCTTTGCCAGATCGCTCTGGGATATCCCTGGGTTGTTAAGCAGGAATCTCAATATCTGGTTAGGAAGCTCCTCTGGAAGGCCGTTTGACTCTGCTGAGTAGTATCTGCGGTACTGGCGATCTTTCCTTGATTTGATGAAATCCTCGGCCTCAAGCCTCTGTAGGTGATAGGCAAGCACACCGTTTTTCAGATCCAACTCGACCATTATGGCCTTGAAGTTTATCCCAGGGTCGGCCTTGATAAGCTCGAATATCTTGCCACGCACCTCGTTCTCAAGGATGTCAGATCTTCTTATTCTGGAATAGAGCGGAATTGCGAATGGGACAGCGGTTAAACCCCTGCGCCCTGCTTCTAGGAACGCCAGAAAACCGCCGATGCTCATAAGTCCGGCCATCATGAATAGGGTTGAATAGTCACCAATTGGGGTCTGATAGATGAGTTCGCTGGGTTCCGCAGATGTGCTCACAAGCTCCCTTGCGCCGTAAACGTTCCTGCTTCCATCCTGGTTATCGGACCATACCACCATTGGTTGACCTTCAGGCATCATCAACATACAAGCTTGGGCTGAATCTGAGAAGGTGTTGGTAAGGTCAAAGGCCGGGTAGAAATTCTCAACACCCGTATCCAGCTTGGAATATCGGATCTGAGATACCCCTGGCAACTGCGGAGCCTGGGCTGACCAGGCCAGATGGGTGATCCCATCCTCTCCGACTGCAACCGTTGGTGAGCTAGCCTGATAGGACTCGCTGGATACTGGCCTGGGTGTTGCAACCCTCATGCCAGTGTCGTTAACTGCCATGTAATAGACCTGGGAATACATAACTCCCCCATCATTTCGAGCCTGATCCTCCCATGCGACGTGTATCTCGCCAGACGAACCGATTGCTGCGGAAAAGTCAACAGCGTAATCAGCCTGGGTCCAGGTCAGGGTTGTGGGTCTGACAGTGTATGCGCCTGTGTCATTGAGCCTGACATAGACCAGCTTGTTATTGGTGGACTGCTCGTTCCATAGTACATGGACCCTATCTATGGAATCGATCAGTATCTCTGGGTTCAGTGATTCTGAACTGGTGCTGCTTATCTGGAGGTCATCTATGAGAAGTGTGCCATCCGGAGCCACAACTGAGTATCGTACTTGGAACCTCTCGCCTCTGTGGTCGGACCAGACAAGGTGAACGTTGTCCATCGAATCCACTGCCAACCTTGGGTTGAAAAGAGATCCGTCTTTTAGGTTGGTGACTGCGCTTGGGTTCCGGAACACACCTATTAGGCCCTGGGAAAGAATGCTATTATACACCCTGGCGCCATAGAATGGAGTGTATGTAAGGCGAATTTCCTCGTGGTTGGTGCCTCCCAACGGGTTCAATTCCTTGTAGTAGAACTCCCAGTTGCCGTCCCTGTTGTCCATCCAAGCAACATGGACGTTGCCGTCCATATCAAGCGCCAGTGAGGGATGAGCTGAAGTTAGAACTCCCTTGGACACCTTGATGGGGGCAACCTTGGTCTGTCCTTCTGGTGTCATTCTCTGGTAGTATATCTCGCTAAAGCCATCCAGTCTATCCACCCATACCATGTTCAGGTCGCCATTCTCATCCAATACGGCCTCGTGATTCTGTGAGGAGGTCAAAGTGGTGGTGTAAGTAGTGGTGCTGGACCAGGTTCCGCTGTAAAATATCGGGTTATTTGCAGTATCGTCTGTTAATGGGCCAGAACCCCCAAGGAAGAGGGCAAAACCGGAGAATAGCAACACCCCCATTAAGAGGAGAGCTAACGCTTTACCAAGTCTCATCAATTAACATAGGTAATCTTCTACTATATATCTTTTAAGAAAATTCCTTGACAGTTACCCTAACATTTTTGTCATTATTCGTCACAACCCGTCACAAACATCACAATTTCAGGAGGACATGATTTCAGCACAATACGATTTCGGAGTTCGAAGAAATATTGGAATCTTAGGTGAAATTTACAAAGAGCCCAGCAAACCGGATAATTTTGGAGGGGACATCTCCTTCTTCATGTCCTTGGTCAAGGTCTGGTAGTATCTCACCTGTTCCCTGACCCTTTCGAGGCCATCAACAAGGACGTGGCGCTCCTCGCTACTGCCTTTAAAACCTGCAAGCTCTTCAACGAGCTCAACCTCACGCTTCCGCCATCTATCCCTTTCCTCCAGCGTGGAAACGATCTTGTCAGTAGTAATTGTTGCACCCCAGCTTCAGACAATGTATCTATCCCTCATGGCTTATAAATACATTTCTCCCTAAAAAGCCTCAGAACATGAAAAAATAGCCTGAGAAAAGCATATTGACCTGCAAACGCTCCAAAAGGTTTTATATCATATGTAGAGATGAAGAACCACCAGGAGAAATCCTAATGAGGGTATTAAAAAGTATTCTAATTGCATTGGCTATGTTGAGCGCGGCATTCTTTGTCGTTGCTATACCAGTTAGCGCTGTAGGCGCGAACACGATCGAAGGAAACGTCTTTTTTGGCCCTGATCCGGCAGGTTCCTATGAGATAGTGTACTTGTATGATGTGGACATGGTATACCTTTCATTGGCATATACCAATTCTAGTGGCGGGTTCTCTTTCTCAGGCCTTGCAGACGGTGATTATTACGTAAGTGCCAACCATGATGAGGTAACTAGCCCGTTGATTTCCGTATCAGGCGATGAGACTCGCCATCAGTATCTTTACCTCGCTGAGAGAATCTATAATGAACCTACGAACGAATACGTCGAATGGGAAGAAGTGGATGGAAACGCCCCATTTGCAGACAGCTCTCCGCTTACGGTTGGAGACAACTGGGCAATGGGCTTCGAGATCGACCTATACAACGAGTTCAACCCCATCATCCAGGAACTTGTCGGTATGCTGGAGACAATGGCTGGTGAGAGTGGCGAGAGCGCAGATGTCACAGCCGGTCTGGAGCAGGGCTCAAACATCGGAATGTTCGAGACCTTCGAGGTAGTATCCGCCAGCCCCACATACAAGATAGACTATGAGGTTGGTGTCGGATTCCACATCGCTGCTTATTTTGCTGGAACAGGGCCGCTTCCTGCTGAGGGCACATATGATGATGGTGTGGAAGCCCCGGAAGTGCAGAAAGAGATGAAATTCTCTGCAAAGCTGGACATGGCCACCTCAGTGTTCGGAACCATGGAATTCACTCCAGGCACCATGACACTGGAGTCATTCACAGTAGGAGTCAAGTTCGGCGCCTCTGGTGAATTCAAGCTACGTAACGTACCATCCAACCTTCTGGAAGGAATGATGGGTGGAATGGTGACAGGGGAACAATCAAGCACCCCGATCTATAACGATGACACACGCTCTGGAGAGGATCCAAGCCACATAGGCGATGAACCTAGTGACTCTGAGTCTACCGGAACCTACACCATCGTTTACGAGGATCACACCTTTACCTTCAACGCCAATATGGAGGCATCCTTTGACTTCAGAATGGATCCACCACTGGACATATTCCAGTTCCCGATCGGTGTGGATGAGAAATGGATAGTTGAAGGGACAAGCTTCTACTTCGATGGCGGCAGTTACAGTGGCTCCATCAATGCCGGCGGATTGCCAACCGAGCTGACAGATGAAATGTTCAGTCAAATGCCAGAGGACATAACCGGCTTCCCCATCAATATCGCTAGCTTCCCCATGCCTGAACAGATAAGGGACAATATATCCAATGGAAATATCGAGGCGATCACCACACCATTCGATATGCCTGAGCAGATAATGGGCCTGGAATGCATAGGCACCCAGGATGTGACCCTAGGCGATGGAACCACAGTCAAGGTTCATGAGATCCAGTCACAGAGTGCTGGAGCCTCAGATTCATCTTCCACCAGGGGGGATTCCGACGGAGTGAAGTTCCTTTACAGCCCTGATGAAGGTTTCGTTGTTGGCCAGGATATTTCTGGACCCATGGGTCAGCTTGATTCAGTATTGGGTAGCACAACTAGTATGATGGGCATTACCAGTACTCCAGACTTATCTGACCCGGAAACACTCTCCCTGATGCCAGTTAGCAAAGCAAAAGCTGACGCCTACATAAATGAGAACGTGGACCCACTTAGCCCAACCACGGGAGGCGCAACCCTAACACATGACCCGGATGCACCACAAGGATTCCTTGAGGAACTGCTCAACGGCAAGTCATCCTTAGGCCTGCCCATATCCGATATGATGCTCTTTCTCATAGTCGGCCTTCTTATGGTTGTCATCATCCTCGGAGTGGTCATGAAGAAGCGCGGCGGCTCAAAGAATATTGCTGGTGGCGCTCCAACACAACAACCAATGCAAGAGGAGGCATACCAGGAACCGTATCAGGAGCCTGGCCAGGACAACTATGCCCAGGATGGCTATCAGGAACCGCCTCAAGACCCTTACTATGAGCAGCCACCACCACCGACCCAGCCTGTGGAAGAACCTTACTACGAGCAACCACCACCGCCACAATACTGATTAGGCAGTGCAGATGAGTACGAATTAACCCTTTCCCTTTCTTTTCATTTCTTTTACAGGCGAGCATATTCGCTGTCGCATTTTTATCCTAAAGTATATCTATGGCCTCCCGATGTGAGAAGCTGAATGGAAAAAGGCGATTGTTGGAAGCGAGCTACGAGGTCACTGAAGAACCCAGCAATGATGGCTAGCTTCCTTGCCATGTTGGTTCTGATAGTTTCGGCAATGCTGCCCTGGTACTACATTGAGTTGGAAGCCGACATTGAAATGGACTACACAATTCCCATCATAGGGCTCAGGATAGAACAGAACCAATCAACCTCCATGGATCTGGAATTCAACTACCTAAGCGCTCACCTTGACCAGGTGGATACATTGGAGGATGGGTCAAGCAAATCTGACCAGAGCGATTTTGGTTACATCGACAACGCAATAGCAGCAAAGTTTGAGACTCTCAGGGTAGTAGTGGTGGCGACCATAGTGCTGGCTGTGCTTGCAGGAATGTTTGCAAGGTTTTTCATGGCAGATATTGCACGGAATAAAAAGAAACGAGCCCATGCATTCGGGGTCTTGGCACTTGTCCTATGCCTCCTAGTTCCGATATTCTTCATGTCAACAGTGCCGTCCTCACTAGGCTCTGACATTTTCAAGATTTCTGGAAGCAGCACACCGGTTGCTGGCTCGGATTTTCCTACCCAATCGTTCCAGGGGGAGAACCAAAATGCCACCACATTCGTAATTGATATCCTCGACAACATAGTAGGGGGTGGATTCGTCTCTGGCCTGGTGGAAAGTGGGCAGTTCAATGTATCGAGCGCCAGCATCGAATGGGGGCCTGGCCTGGGGTGGTATCTACCCTTTATTTCCTGTGGGCTTATGGCGATGGCTCTGGTTCTATCCATCTTCTCTGGGAAAAGGGAAGAGAATATCAAGGAAGAGGAGCGATCTAAGCATGATGCCAGCGCAACAGAACAGAAGAGTTGCATTCATGCAGCGGAACCTGAAAAGGATGGCCAGAATACTAACCTGTTCCAAGAAGGAAAGATTTTATAGAGTCTAACTCTACTCTTGTTATGCTCGGATTGTTGGGGTCAAAATGGACGTAGAGTTCTCACTAGTAATTCCTGCCTACAACGAGGAGGCGAGGATAGAGGCAACCCTCTCAAAGTATTATGATTATTTAGCCAGCACATTCGAGAGCTACGAACTGATAGTCGTTGCCGATGGTTGCACCGACCGCACCCCCCAGATCGTCGAGGATTTTTCAAAACAGCGCGATTCCATCACTCTTTTAAGCTTCAAGGAAAAGCTGGGAAAGGGTGGGGGTCTCATGAAGGGGTTCGAAAGGGCCAGCGGAAAACTGTTAGGCTTTACTGATGCAGACGAATCGGTGTCTCCAGAGGAGTATCACAAACTTGTGGATGCTCTTCAAAACGGTGCTGATTGCGCCATTGCCTCTAGAAGAGCGGATGGTGCTCATATTCAGGTCAAGCAACCCTTCGCCAGAAGGTTCGCAAGCAAGAGCTTTAACCTGTTGGTGCGCCTGCTATTCGGTCTAAAGGTGAGGGATAGCCAGTGTGGGGCAAAAGCATTTTCCGGTCCTCTTGTCAAGTCGGTGCTCCCAAGGCTTCAGGCCACAGGATTTGCCTTCGATGTGGATCTGCTCTATAACATCCAGAAAGCCGGAGGAAAGATCCTGGAAGTACCCATCACTTGGAAGCATGAGGAAGGCTCCACCTTCAGCCTGAATAACTCTCCTGCAATGTTCAGGAGCCTGATGCGCATCAGGAGGGGAAAGCCTGGAGCTGATTGAGTACCAGAAGATGGATCACCTGGAGGAGGAACATTGGTGGTTCAAAGGCCGCAGAATGCTTCTGGGCAAGCTTTTGGAGAAGTATGCCTCAGATCTTCCCATAAACTCTCAAAGCACAGAACAATGCATAACGACACCATTGATACTGGACATAGGTTCAGGCACCGGCGGGAACATCCCCATCATTAAAAAGTATGGCAGGGTGCTAGACCTGGAATACTCCAGGGATGCGCTGGTATTTGCACGCACCAAGTACCCGGTTCAGACCATACAGGCAGATGCCCAGGTCGTTCCTATGACAGACCGCAGTGTTGATATTGTAGTTATGCTGGACGTCCTGGAGCATCTGGACGAAGATGCAAAAGCCCTATCAGAGGTGTACCGCATACTCAAACCCGGCGGAACCCTCATCCTTACAGTCCCTGCTTATCCAAGGCTTTGGAGCGCAAACGATGTTGTGAACCATCATCGTAGACGATATATGGCAGGTCAGCTTCAGGCTCTAATGCAGGAGGCAAAGCTGGATATTATCAGGTTTACGCACTGGAATTTCATACTTTTCCCACTTTTATTACTTGCTCGAACCTTCAGAAAGGTACCAGAAGGAGCAAGACCCCAGGACCTGAAAGGAGACATCGGAGAGGTGCCCGAAAGCGCGAACACACTGCTTCTAAAGGTTCTGGACATGGAAAACCGCATGATATCCAGGGGAGCCACCCTTCCCTTTGGTGTGACCCTGGTATGTGTTGCAAGAAAGCCAGAGTAGCCTGGTAAACCTAGTAAAGGCTAAATGAGTAGTTCCGGCCAGAAACAAGGCTCGGCAATTGATGAAATTGACCAATTATTCATAAACCAGGTTCAAAGGTTCATGGAAAGCGCCACTGCCCTCTCTGGCCTCGCCTACAACCTTGCCGCCAAGCCTTTCTGCCAGCCCAGGCGCCTGATCCTTGGGAGCCACCATTGCAAAGCCCATTCCCATGTTAAAGACCTGGTGCATCTCCCAATCCTCGATGTTCCCAAGCTCCTGAAGTTTCCTGAAGACCGGTAGCACTGGCATTGGGTCGGTGATGACGAACTGGAGGCCCTTCTTGAGCCTGGGAAGGTTCCGCAGACCTCCACCAGTGATGTTGGCAAGCCCATTGACCTTGAAGTCTTGTAGCGCTGCCAGCACCTCCTTGACATAAATTATGGTTGGCTCCAATAGCTCCAGGCCCCATGACCGCTCACCCTCGAAAGAAGAGTGATAGTCAATTCCTGCGCGCTGGATGATCTTTCTGACCAGGCTATAACCGTTAGAGTGGAGCCCAGAGCTTGGAAGCCCGATGATGGAGTCTCCAACCTGGATGTCCTGACCGGTTATGATGTCCTCCTTTTTCACATAACCCAGCGCAGTGCCTGCCAGGTCGAATCCCTTGACGATCTCTGGAAGCGAGGAGGTCTCTCCACCTATGATATGGACACCTGCCTGCCTAGCACCCTCAGCCAGGCCTTTGCCGATCTCCGAGTTCAGCTCAGGCGAGGGTTTTTCCATTGCGATGTAGTCCACAAAAGCGATGGGTGTGGCTCCTACGCAAATGAGGTCGTTGACGTTCATTGCCATGCAATCGATGCCTAAAGTATCCCACTTGCGGATAGCATCTGCTATCATGAGCTTGGAGCCAACACCGTCGGTGCACATTGACAAGGCATGCTCTCCAAAATCGATCAGGCCTGTAAAATGGCCTGGAACGTCCATAGGTTTTCCAAAACCCTGGCCGACCTCTGTTGACATGGTAGATACCATGGCACGAACAGAATCGTCATCGGACTGGATGTCCACGCCAGAATCCCTGTAGGTCAGCTTCTCAGGAGACATGTTGGACACTATTGCCTAAGGGTATCAAGAGGTTTGCGGTTACAAGAAAACCCTCACTGCGTGAGGGAAAGTGAGACCCTGTTCTATTTTGGCATGAACACGATGTACCCTTTCCCTTTCCTGTGACGCTTGTGTTTGTCTACGATATGCAGATTTTCAACTTCATAAAGTTGATAAGTCTTA
>JAUVCJ010000241.1 GCA_030595765.1 Thermoplasmatota archaeon
GTTGACCATTATTTCCTGGGATACTTTGAGGGCGCCTTTTCCATGCTCGATGGCATCGAGTACACCGGGCGTGAGGTTCTGTGTGTGGCTAGCGGAGCAGGGCATTGCGAATTTGTTTTCAGGCCAACTGAAGATTGAGCAAGAGGCGAAAATTAGGCAATAGGTAAGGATTAGGCAGGGACACTCTTGCTGGCTATGCAAGGGTACTCAACATCGATGGCACTGTTTACTTTACAGACCGTGGCACCAACGGCTGGAACCAGTATGGCTATGGCTCACCGGCTCTGCCAGAATCGTCTGGATACGCTGGCATTGCAGGCCTGAATTTCCCGCATGTCTTTGCTCTTAAGGAGGATGGCTCGGTCTATAAATCAACAGGCGCAGGCAACACCTGGGGAGATATTGGTGATGATACTGCGCACATCGGCCTGGATTCGAGCATGAGAGGAGTGACCGGCATTACAGTGGAGATATTCAACGGCGACATCGTGCTGAACTGGACAGTGGTATCGACAACAGGCCTTGACCACTTTCTGATCTATAGCTCAAGCACTCCAGAGTTCACCTTTTCTCTTTCCGAGATAGTGTTCAACAGCACTGATGAGGTATCACCTCGGGCAACGACCTGGGCAGACACCATTTCTTTGGGGGACGGCAACGACCAATTCTGGGTTGTTAAGGCGGTGGATGCAAGCTGGAACATCGAATCCAGCTCATCCCTGATGGGCGGCAAGATCGCTCGTTCAATGGGGGTAGGCTGGGGAATGGTCTCCCTGCCGCTTGCCCAGTCCTATTCGGATACCTGGAAGGTTCTGACATCCATAGATGGGCAGTACAGCGGAACTCGCAGCTTCGACCCGAACACCGACACCTGGACAACGGACCCAGAATCTCTGGATAATTCAGAGGCGTTGTGGGTCTACATGGACTCGGCTGTGGAGCTGGACCTCGTTGGAACATTCGCAACAACAACCGATCAGGACCTAAGGGTAGGATGGAACTTTGTTTCGTACCCGTCAGTGACCACGAGAACTCTGGATGACGCCCTTACTGGGATTGATTGGGACAGAGCTTACAGGCTCAACGACGGCGCAACCAGCGGAGAGTATCACGATGTCTCCAAGGAGAGCCATATGAACTCACTATCATCAATGGATCCCGGATACTCATACTGGGTGCATGTGAACACACCAGGGACTTGGAGCGTGGAGGGAGTTTGAAAACAATCTGAAGCTATGGTATCCTTTGGTGTTAATATATATGCCCAATAACTATATTCATGAATCGTATGACCATTGATATGGTGCAGGCAGATGTGAAGGTTGGCAAGACACCTAATAAGGCCAATACAAGCAAACCTACCATGGTGGTACGCGATGTCACCATGAGATTTGGCTCTGTCACTGCTCTTAATGATTTCTCTGCAGAATTCCCACATGGCATCGTTGGGCTTTTAGGCCCAAACGGCGCCGGGAAGAGCACCCTTATCAAGAGCGCGCTGGGTCTACTTCGTCCAGGCTCCGGCACCATCCGCATCAAGGGCATGGACCCGTCAAAGGATATGATGGCAGTCAGGGATGCCATTGGCTACATGCCTGAACACGACTGTCTGATCCCGACAAAGAACGCAGTCCAGCTTGTGTCATATTTGGGGCAGCTCTCAGGAATGACAAGCAAGGATTCAAAACGCAGATGCCACGAGGTACTGGATTTTGTGAACATTGGAGAGGAGAGATACCGAGAGATATCATCGTATTCCACTGGAATGCTCCAACGGATAAAGCTTGCTCAAGCCATAGTGCATGACCCTGAGATATTATTTCTGGATGAGCCGACCAACGGTATGGACCCTCAGGGAAGGGATGACATGCTGGACCTCATAAGCAAGATCGCAAGATCAGGAAAATCGGTTCTGTTATCCTCTCACATTCTGGACGAGGTCGAACAGATCGCAGACCATGCCATCATCATCAGCAATGGTGCTCTTATCAAGGAAGGAGATATTCGTTCCCTCCTGCTAGGGGAAGAAGGCCTTTATAGGGTAATCTCCAGAGGCGAAAAAGAGGCACTGGCTACATTTCAGAAAGGTCTCAAGGGCTTAGGAAAGATCCACACCTGTGAAACAATGGAAGGAAGCATGACACTGGTAATCAAGTTGGAGGGTTCTCCTTCTGATTCAGGACTGTTCCATCTGGCTGCAGAAGCAGGGATACAGATAAGGGCGCTCAAACCAGAGAAGCTTTCTCTTGAAGATGTATTTGTGAACGCATTCGAGGGAAGTGAAAAGAATGGGAATTAACCCGATAGAGTATCAGCCCTGGACTGGAGAGCGTGTTGGATATTCTGCCAGGGTATTCGCCATCACCGAGACCATATTCAGGGAGCGATTGAAGTCAAAGGGAATACTGGCCCTACTTATAATCGGGACCATACTGGCACACATGTTCACCCTGATGATGGGTATCATGATACCACACGAGGCACTTGAGAGCGAGATGATGCGGAGCTATCTTAAAAGCGAGCTATTCCTATTATTCACGATCTTCCTGGCATCTCTAGTTTGTGCCGGCCTTGTGTCTGAGGATCTTGGAAGCAACTCATTCGTCCTTTACTTTTCAAGGCCTCTTAAGACCGAGAGCTACATCATTGGAAAAATGGCTGGCGCCATCGGCATCATGGGCCTGTATTGCTTCCTTCCACCCTTGCTGATAGGGATCGTCATGGTGGGAACCCAGACAGGTTCGGATTACCTGGGAAGCCTGGCAGTTCTGGGAATTACCATGGTCGCAGCAGCCCTGATCACTGTGCTTTTCGTTCCTATGGGGATGATGATATCCTCATTCACCAAACGCAGAACATACGCCGCGGTCGGGATATTCATGATGTTCTTTTCCATGACCCTGATAGGAGGCATCTTCTCGACATTCGATGCCAACTGGCAGCTTGCCAGTCCGATAAACTCTCTATTCTACACATTCGACCTGCTATTCGGCGCCTCTATTCCAGAAAATATCAATGGCTGGGGCATCGGCATTATCATGGCTTGTTTGCTCATCATCCCCATGATCGTGGTATACATCAGAGTTAATTTCAAGGCGGTGGGAAAATGAGCAGGCCTGATGCTGGCACCAATCCTACCACACAAGCCCAAGCAGTAGATACCCCACAAGCCAACAATCAGCCCCACACTTCCACGCAGGCGCAAGGAACAGATATGCTACAGACCACCAACCAT
>JAUVCJ010000009.1 GCA_030595765.1 Thermoplasmatota archaeon
CTACCTTGATTCTCTTGAGATTGCCTGGGATGATTCACCAAATGGCATGACACCTACAGGCTTGGCAATAAAAAGCGGTTCTCCGATCATTTGGCGAGACATTCTAAAGAATGAAGACTTCCATCTGTTACATGACGTTGCCAGGGAGCAGGGTTTTAACTCAATTGCATCGTTTGCTCTAATGTCTGCTAAGAATATGCTGGGCGTTCTAAATGTGCATTCGGATAGACCTGACGCTTTTGATGAGGACGAGGTCACAATACTTCGCACTCTAGCGGCTCAGGCATCGGTTTCTCTGGAGAACGCTTACATGTACAAGCAACAGAAGGATTCTGCAGACGCGCTTGAGACAATGATAAATGATAGGACCCAGCAATTATATGACAAGAATAAGGAACTGGAGTCTTTTGCCTACTCTGTCTCCCATGATCTTAAATCCCCGCTCAGGGCCATGGAGGGTTTTTCACAGGCTCTTATGGATGATTTTGCATCCTCTTTGCCAGAAGAGGCCAACATGTATCTGGTGCGCATCCGAAAGAATGCCAAGCAGATGGACACTCTCATCAACGACCTGCTGACCTATTCACGATTGGGCAGGGGGGGTTTAACTACCATGCGTTTTGACCCTAACGTGACAGTTCGTGACTGCATTACCGACTTAGACCCATTGATACTTGAAAGCAGAGCAAACGTCAGGCTAGTAGGCGAATTGCCACCATTGAGGGGAGACCCGTCCACTCTCCACCAGATCTACATGAACCTTATTGAGAACGCTATTAAATTTCGGCGCGAAGGACTCATCCCTGAAATTACCCTCGGACATGATATTGTTGATGGAGAAACTGTATTCTGGGTCAATGACAACGGTATCGGCATAGATCCAAAATACCAGGACAAGGTATTTCAGGTGTTTCAGAGGCTTCACACCGAAGATGAGTTTCCTGGTACCGGAATAGGGCTTTCTCTCGTGAAAAAAGCAGTAGCCCTTCATGGTGGAAGGGTATGGGTCGAATCCAAACCGGGCACTGGTACGAAGGTCCTGTTCACACTGGAGGCAAAGATATGAGCATTGAAAGCTCGGTTTCCTCCGCTCCTGATGGAAATTATCTTTTGCTGGTCGAGGATAACCTAGATGATATCCTTCTGCTGTCCAGAGCTCTTAAAAAGCTTGGTGTAACCACTCCAGTCAAGGTTCTTAGAGATGGGGAGGCGGCTCTTACTTATCTTCAAGAGCTTCACACTGCCAGCACTGAGAACTGTATTGGGTGTCCAGAACTTGTATTGTTGGACCTGAAGATGCCAAAGGTAAACGGGCATGAGGTTTTGAAGGTTATCAAGGCATCTCCATTGTTTTCTAACATGCCTGTAATAATACTCACATCCTCTGATGAGGAAAATGACATTAAGGCTTGCCTCGAGTCCGGAGCCGATGACTATCTATTAAAACCGGTGTCATTTCGGGATTTTGTCTGTATGGTACAAGTGCTGGTAAATCGATGGATGGGTGGCACTAACTGCGGTTGAAACATCTCGTTTTGATTGGCTTTTGGATGTCTCTTTGAACATTATCGGTAACACATGTCGCAGAATTCCTGGTAGGCAGTCCTAGGCTCTGACAAAGTATCTGCTTCTTCTGCCAAGCTTGCGTTTTATTACCACCCTATCCTTCTCCAGCCTTCTTAAGTGATAATAGACCAGCTGTTGGCTTGTTCCTGCAGAGTTTGCCAATTCAGCCTGGCATATCCCTGGTGACCTCTGAATGGTGTCAAGTATTTTGTCCCTTATACTGGTTGGTGAGGTAGTGTCCTCTTCAGGAATGACCATGTTCCAGGGATAGAACTTCTTTTTGAGCCCGATGCCTTTAGTCCTCGATCTGACGAACTCCTCGCGTTCAAGCACTGAAAGATGATATGTCAGCTTCCCATTGGCCATATCAAATCGCTTCTTTATGGCATTGAAATGTACACCCGGATTTTCCTCTATGAATTCATAAATACGACCTCGTATGAAATGATCCAGCACTTTCTCGCGCTTGATCCTGGAATAGAGGGGTAATAGAATTAGGCTTAATAGCCAATATTTGCCTGCTTCCATTGAGAATAAAATCGCTAGTGTAATGCCCACTAAAATGATCGCTATTGCAGGCACTGGGTCTATGTCTAGTAATGGCGCAGGCTTCAACATCTGTGCATTTGATCCCAACTCTTCAGGATCTGAGGCGGCCAGAGGGTCGTGATTGGATTCGCTGTCCTCCTTGACCTCAATTGAGAACAATATTGGCTCCTCTACATTACCTGCGTTATCAATGGCGCGTACTTCCAGATCATGGATACCAGGTGTAAGATTTGGAACTTCTTCAAGGTAAGGCATCCACTTGCCTCCATCCGGCCTGTATTCTACCTTGGCGATTCCTGAACCCGGAACAGATTCTTTTGAGTCAATCAATATACGGTCACCATTTTCAAGCACAAATTCCGTGGCCAGCGCATCTCCATTCTCGTTTTCAAGCCAAGTGGTTGGAGCAACTCCATCAATGCTTACCTCAAAATCACTCTCGATCGAATTTCCCAATTCATCCACAATGCTCCAGCTGATGTGGGTTGTGGTCGCAGGTATTGCAAACGCTCCTAAATAGGGAACCATTGGACCATTGTTGATGCAAATACTTGCTCCACTTAGGTCAATCAAATCTCCACCAATGATTCTAGCTAGGTCAAATTGTGTTCCAGGCCTAAGGAATGCGACACCGTTTGGAGATATAAAAGGCCAATTCAAGGTGTTTTCCAGCTGCCCCTCACTCATCTCAATCGAGGCCGAAGGAATAAAAGGTGTCTCAAACTGGTCCTGTGAGGCAAGATAATACGTTATTTCTTCTTCTTTATTACCAATGCGATCCTCGCTGCTGAAGGTTATTGAGGCCGCTCCGATCGGAATAAATATCTCACCCTCATATGTCTGCCTTTCTCCACCGTTATAAGAATACCATATCTGTTTGATGCCGCCCCCTTCATCCATTCCTTCCAAGGCCAACCTAGCCCCATCTTTGAGATATATCGCACCATTGCCGATGTATCCCTGTCCATCAATAGACATTTGGGTGGTTGGTGCAATGGTGTCACTCATTACGAGTGGTATTTGGCTTGATTTGCCAGGAATGACCTGCGAGGCCTTAAAATCGTCAAATCCCGGCGCTTCTGCCTCCAGTTCGATGGGCTCAGGCTCCATGATCTCGTCCCGTGTGTAGGTTGACCCTTGCATCATCCTTGCCTGGGTAAGACCTTGCCAATTAGTTAGCATATGCTGGGATTGTTTCTGAACACCAAAGGAAACCACCCTCCCCATGGTTTGGGTAGGTACCACGGTTGTTACTCTAGCTTCAGATATCGGGTGACCAAGCTGATCCATGATCATGAACGTGATCCTATTGAATGTCTCAACTACAGAGCCGCCATCCTGAAATTCAAATAGCTTTGCAGAAGGGTTTCCATCAGTCATGGTTACAAATGAATTTCTCTGAAGCTTTACTGTTCTTCTTGATGTCCCATCATGCATGTATTCCTGAAACATTACTCTGTCTAAAGTGACCTCGCCGCCATTGATGTCGATGGCCTGTAGGTTGTTGCTAAATGTGCAATCGCTGAACATAATTGAATCAGCCCGAGAACCATCGATCCTTATTCCGACACTGGCGTATTCGACATTGGCATGTGTCATCGCCAGGTTCTCTCCTGTGAATGTCAGGCCTTTCCAGCTTCCTGGCTCTGGATTCTCCTCAAAAGCCGAAAATGTTATAAGTTCCTTGCTTGACCCAAACGCAAGCAGGTTACCCATTATTCGTATCTGCCCCATTTCATGGAATAACACCTCATCGCCGGGGCTCATCCTCAAGGTATCTCCTGCAGATATCCTTATCTCGCCATTGAAGAGATAGGCATCACCAACCACATCTATCCAGCCATTAGCAGTTTCAGCCAGTTCTGCAAGCGACCATTCAACTCCTGTTCCTGGCGTTTGATAATATGATGGCTGGTCCGCACTTGAGAATGGCATAAGCAAAACTAGAAAGGAGATCAATATTAGGCACGACACAATTGCTTTTTTTGCTCTCTGAATAGAGCTTGCGCTAGACCTTGGATACATTGGCTTCTCTCCTGCTTCGCAAGCATTATTAACTATGTCGGGTGACCCTACTTAATATTTTCTACCAACCAGCCCTGCATGGCTCTATTGCTTGCTTTGATAAGGGTTACTATCCCTAGTAGGTATATATATCGACATTGGTACACTATTTGTATTTTGTATCTATTGTGTATTTATCGAGAAGAGGTATATCGCAGGGTGAAAAACGCATGTAGTACGTAGCAATTATGGCAAAGCGAACGATATGCGTGTATTGGTTTGAATGGCTCTTTTGTGGCCTGAGTGGCTCTAGATATGGTAGTCTTGTGCTCAGGCCAGTGCATTGCCAATAGACCAAAAGAGTTATACCTTTCCTTATCTGTTGTATGTGTGTTGTCTTAGGTGGTAATTACGATGGTTTCATCAAGCAAGGACGGGATCTGCCCAAAATGCCAGAGTGGTTTTATCAACAAAAAAGAGCTTATCCTTTCGAAAAGGGGAGGCGGGGGGCTTTCTGGCTTTCTTTTCGATGCCTATATCTGCGATGAATGCGCATACACTGAGCTATTCATTCAACGGTGAAGCAAGCGTTTTCTAGACACTTACTACAAGATAATTTAGCACATGCCAACACGTTGCTGATAAGCTAGCGTTATAACGATGCAGTAACCGAGCTACTACGAAACAGTTAACAAAACGCAATTAATGTTCGGAGCTGGTTTATTCATCCCGTCAGGGCCTTTGGTGGTTTTACAATGAATTTTCCACCCTCAAAGGATATGGTGAAGTAGCCTGTGGCATGGTCTACCTCTCGCATCTTGACACACCTAATCTTGCGAACAACGTCTTCGCCCTTCACCTTCTCAGTAACAAGATGGAATATCCCGTCGGCTAGGTAGTCCTCATCATAGACCCCAAACACGTTGGAGTCTCCTCGCACCTCTGAAATGAGGAATGCTGTAATTTTGAGGTCTCTAAGCTTCTTGAAGAATTTGTATAGGTCATCCCTTGGGTTTAGGAAATTTGACAGGACATATAGGGAATTTAATGAATCCAGTACCAAGATCTTCGCCTCAATGGTCTCGATTATCTTAACAACTTCTTTGAAAACCGACACGCTAGGGAGCTTACCACCTTCCACCTTTGCCTCCTCAAGCAGTTCCCTCCACTTCCTGGTGTCATGAACTCTGAGATTGCCTCTTACAAGGTTAAGGTTATAGCCGAATTTCTTCATCTGTCTAACTATGCTATCCTGGGTCTGTTCAAATGACAGGTAAAGGCATTTATTGCCGACCATGGCATTATGGTACAGAAAGTTGAAGGATATCGAGCTCTTCAGGGTACCGGGCCCGCCTGAAATTAGTACGATATGCCCCTCGGGGATTCCTCCCTGTAGATACTCGTCGTATCCCTGGATATGCATCTTGAGAGTAGTCATGCAACCAACACTCCTTAGGAGACCAACATATAATGAACGTTCTATATTAGATTAACGGATGGTTAGGATAACAGGGGCCATTAGCCCCTCTCTCAGGCATGTTAGAGAAGCGTACCATCCTTTTTATATAGCTTTCATCCGATAAATCAAATGCGAGACGATTAAAGGCACCTCGAACAATGCACCTGCGGAGCCCCTCTACAGATGGGTGTCCAGGTGTTCTCCATTCGAAGGCTTTATATAGCGCAAATAGGATGGCGCTGGGACGTGCCCAGACCCTGTTACTCCGGGTTTTGGGTTCTCCTGCTAACATCCATCTCAGAGATGACTTACAATGTCAAAAGGAGGGCTTGATTGAACAAGAAGGCATTAACGGCATCATTCGCCGTCATGGCGGCCATTCTCATCGGCATAATGCTATTATTACCAGCATCACTCCAGCTATCTGAGGGTAGCCCTTCGGTCCATATAAGCATGGAAAATTTAACTCAAGATGAGATCCCCTGCATGGATACCGATACTGACAACCTTTGCGACATCGATGAAAATCATCGGTATGGTACTGACCCAAAGAACCGGGATACTGATGGGGATGGGATGCCAGATGGGTGGGAGATGGAACACCGGCGATGGGATGTAATTACAAGGACCTGGAGCCTTGACCCCGCCAACGAAATCGATGCAACCATGGATATTGACCAGGATGGGCTCAATAATGTGGATGAGTACTACCTGGAAACCGATCCCAATATGCCAGATTCTGACGAGGACGGTATGCCTGATGGTTGGGAGGTTGCTTTTGGATTGGATCCAATGGACCCATCAGATGCAACTACTGATGATGACCTTGACAGCCTTTCAGCTCTGGAGGAGTACCTTGCAGGTACAGACCCAAAGAACAGAGACACTGACGGTGATGGGATTTTCGACCAGAATGAATTGAAGATACATGGCACGAACCCCAGTAACCCCGATACCGATGGCGATGGGATGCTTGATGGTGACGAGATCAAGTACAACCTTGACCCGCTGGATCACACCGATGCAGAGGCTGATGCAGATGAGGACGGGCTTTCGAATTTTCAAGAGATAGTAATCATCAAGTCCAATCCAATTCTCCCTGACACTGATAAGGATGGCATGCCCGATGGTTGGGAGGTAAAGCATGGTCTTGACCCTATAAATCCACTGGATTCCGAGGATGACCTGGACCTTGACAACCTGACAAACTTTAGGGAGTTTGAGATCAACACGAACCCACGCTCCAATGATACCGATGGTGATGGCCTTAATGATACATTGGAAGCTACTTTCAATTATGATACCGGGGAGTTCGACCCTCTTCATTACATTCCTGGCGAAGGATATACGGACCCTACAAAGCGAGACACCGATGGCGACGGCTTTCTCGACAAAGAGGAACTGTTGGGCATTCAAAGCCCATATGACAATAATACCGTATTCTTTACTGACCCCACAAGAGTGGATACTGACGGCGACTCACTGAGCGATTATGATGAGATTTATCTCTATAACACCACACCCCTGGACAAGGATACTGACTTTGACCTCCTTAACGATTATGAGGAGCTTTTCATCTATTTGACAGAACCTAATGTGCCAGACACCGATGGTGATGGACTCAAGGATGGCGATGAGATCCATCCTCAACGCTATGACACAATGGGGCAAAAGCAGTATCAATCACCTACAAACCCCAGGAACTATGATACTGATGATGATGGCATGCCCGATGGCTGGGAGGTTCTCAATGGCAGGTGGAACAACACCTTGAGGATATGGACACTTGACCCAACCGTTCCCACAGACGGCCCTCTGGATTATGACGATGATGAACTAAACAACACCTCAGAATATTTCAGCCAGACCGATCCATACAACCCAGACACCGATGAAGATGGAATGCCTGATGGATGGGAGGTGGAGCATTCTCTTATAGACCCTACCACTGGAAAGAGCAACCTTGATCCAACGAATCCTGCGGATGCATGGCAGGATGCTGATAACGATGGGTATGATTGGAATGGGGATGGAGAGCTGAGTTATTACGAACATTTTTTCAATATTTGGGAGTATTGGGCAGGCACACACCCTAACTCCGAGGATTCCGATGGGGATGGCATACCAGACGGTTTCGAGCTGGCTCATTCCGACCTTGACTATGATGGTTTCTGGTACCGTAACGAGGTTGATATTTGGGGGAGCGATCCCTGGCTATGGGATACTGATGGCGGTGGAGAGGGTGATGGCTCCGAAATAGAGAATGGCAGGGTTCCCACGGACCCAGAAGACGATGAGGTGGGTGGCTGATATGTGGAAAATAACATTTCCAACCCAGGCGCTCCTCATGGTTCTGCTCACACTCATGCTTTTACTGGTAGGCCCATTAAGCATTCTGTCATTAGCAAGCGATCCCCCTCCTCTGGACCCTAAAGATCCTAGAGACGGCGAGCTTGATTTCGATGAGGACATGCTAATGAATGGAAAAAGTTTCATTCCAGATCCTGAGTTCAGGTGCCGTGTTGACGTAATCCTTGGCGAGTATGCTTTGGGCACAGATATGTGGAGCTCTGACACCGATGGGGATGGGATGGATGATTTCTGGGAGGTCTGTAAGGGTCTAGACCCCTTGGACCCATCTGATGCCTATGAGGATTATGATGCATTCAGTGGTATAGATTCCATAACCGGGGAGGACTTGGGTTATGGGGAACAGGACCCTATAAGAAATACTTGCAATGGAACTCGGAACAACCTTCAGGAATATGTGAATAATACCGACCCATGGGATCCAGATACTGATGATGACGGGATACTTGATCCATGCGATGGTAACTCTCCTTATCCGTGGCCTGAACCCATGGAAAGTAATGATCCCATTCTTGTTCAACAACAGGATGTGTCAGGCGTGAGATTCAGGGTTGATGAGGATCTTGAAGAGCGAGCAGACCAGCATTACTGGCGTCTTACAGCATTTGATGCCTATGATGGCAATTTATGGTATCCTGATAGCTGGAATAGAAGTCGATATCTTGAAGGTTCTCTTGTTGATACTGAAGTAACATCGAATATAACCGTGACTAAGCTAGAGTATCATGTGGAATGGACCGGGGGCTCCATGGCCTTCCTGCCAACGTCACTGGCAATAGGTTATAATAATTATCGGAACCAGCCAATAGACAATGGTAGCGGATTCATTCCAACCCCACTTCATACCGTCCAGATCAAGGATGTCCAACCCACGATGGATTTCACTCCTGACATCCATGGCAATCCATTGGAATTGATATATCTTGATGACATGGGAGGCTTTTTCTTCAATAGCACTCAGGGTGCGAGCAGTTATACTGTAACATTCAATGATTATGAATATGATGTGGCTCTCTTGGAATCTGCCACAGTGCCTGACCCTCAGGAGGTTAAGAATTATCTGTCCTTGCCACCAACTATTTCACAGGAGGTCAGGGATAAGGCAGCTTTAGCTGTTGGAACCAAAACAACACCCTATGCCATGGTCAACTCCATTATAACTTGGTTGAACAGCTCTGAAGCTCCAGCATCTCAAAACGGACGCATAATGACAGAATCCGACAAGGAACTCGTCCAATTCTTTTTTGATACTGGCTATGGCAATTCAGTGGACTTTACCACAACATTTCTGGTATTTGCCAGACTCTATGACATTCCCTGTCGGTATGTAATAGGTTGGAATCATTCAGGGGATGCCCAAGATCACGTCATTCTCAGAAAAGACGTATATGCCTGGGCTGAGGTTTACTTTAATGACCTTGGATGGGTAAGCTTTGACCCGACTCCACTTTATGATCCCCCACCTCCCCCAAAAGATTGTGATGGCGATGGCATTGAGGACGATGATGATCCAGATGATGATAATGACAACATCCCCAATGCTCTGGATAACTGCCGTTGCGATCACGATAACGATGGCATTAAAATAAAAGATGATCAGGACAGGGATAATGATGGCCTGAACAACCTAGAAGATGTAGTGCCTGACGGTGCCACGATGGAGTGGGAGAAATGGGATCACGATAATGATGGTTTAAATGACACATATGATGATGATTGGGACTATGACGGCATACCCAATGACGTAGATCCGTTCATTCACGACCACGATAATGATGGTGTGAACGACGATGATGAGTACGATGATGACAACGATGGTATGGGTGACCCGGAAGAAATTGCCGAGGGGTATCTATCTGTAGACCATGACAATGACAGAATTGCTGACAGCAAGGATTATGACGATGACTGGGACGGCATACCCGACATCATTGACCGGCCGCAAGGAGCTGTTATTCATGGCTCCTACATTGTGGCTGCGGCCTCCGAATCTGGCCTGTTAGTTTATGATATCTCTAATCCCGATTCTCCTGTGATCGTAGGTGGGAACTCCACTCCCCCCCTCATTCATGGATTATCAGTTCGCTCGTATGGCTGGGGTGATTATGCTTTTGGAGCAATGGATAATTTTGGTCTGGGCATTTTTGACCTTAATAATCTATCCAATCCTGTACTTGTTGCAACGCTTAACAATGTGGGTAGAGCAATAGACGTGCAACTGGTAGGAACAACCGTTTATGTGGTTGACCTCTTAGGAGGCATAGTTGTTGTGGATGTGGCTGATCCATTGTCTCCGCAGACCCTGGGTAGTTACCACAACGGTTCACAGGCCATCACGGTCGAGGTCGTTGACAGCACCGCTTATCTGTTACAACAAGACCCTCCAGTCCTGCGCCTTCTTAACGTATCGGATCCTTCAGACATCGTTGACATTTCAAGCACTCAGCTGGGTTTTACTTCACAAGGAAAGCATCCACTCGACTTGATCGTGGACTCTACTTTGGATAGGGTCTATGTGTTGGATCAATTGAAGGGATTGATCGTTGTGAATATCTCTCAACCGGATTTCCCACAGATGCAGGATGGTGCGAGCCTTGGAAATCATACTCACTCACTGATCTTGGGCAATGGGGTTTTATACGCCTTGGACACCTGGGCTGGTGTATACTTTATCAATACTATGGGTTCAAATATCGGAGTATTAAACAAATCGGACTCCATGATAGGAGCCTATGATATGTTGGTCGTGGGCAATAAAAGTTACATTCTTATGCAGGATTCTAACATGGCTGTACATACCATCAATAGCGTTGACACCTTGATACCTGGCTTAGTTCTGGACTCATACCAGGACTACTATCCTTGGGAACACGACCAGGATAATGACATGAACGCCGACCAGACTGAATTCATTACCGTTATAGCATCGTTGGCTTTGGCACCTGACATCATGTATAAGGATAACGATTACCTTGTCCAAGGAATACTTTTAAATGATATGGGAATTGGAATGGGCTACTTCCCTGTGAAGATAATGCTAAATAGGACTTTTGAGGAGTGGAGCCTAGGGGAGGGGTTTACAGCATTGGATGGGTCTTTCGAGCTGCCCTGCACCCCTCCAACTTACATAGACGTGGGGCTAGCAAAAATACTTGCAAGGTCTCCGGAATTTGGCATGTTCAAGGCAATTGATTCCGCTATGCAAAACACCAGCATTAATTCCAGTGTCATCCTCAGCTCCAGAACCATATCAGAGGTTATCAATACTCAGAATCTGCTGATATCTGGGGAATTACGGGATTTCGGCGGCATCCGACTTGCAAACATGCCGATCCAAATATACTGGGATGATGGACTGATATCTACCAATGTGACCTCAGAACTTGGAACATTTTCCTACTTGTATATGGTGGATTCTACGCCTGGCATACACATCCTAAGGATGGATTTCAAAGAAGATTCCTATCTGGAGGGCAATACCACGTCAGTAGAGATCACGGTAAAACATTCTGTGCATCTTTATCTCGGAATAAATACTTCGGTATCCTATTCTGGAAAGAATGTAACCCTAAGCGGCACAATAAAGGACGAATACGGCCAAACATTGAACCTAAGCGACCCTGGCATTCAGGAGCTGGATTTGCTTATGAAGGGGCAATTGCAGGGGAGCTATCCCATTCTTGAGAATTCCAAGTTCAACTTTAATTTAACGATACCATCTTCAGCGCCAGTGGGGGAGTACGAGCTGATGATTAAGTTCCTTGACTCAGAATATTACATGGCAAACCAAAAAACAACCCAGCTCACTGTAAGGCGGTCTACGAACATTGTCATATACGAAAAAGACATCGTAAGGGTGGATGATTACAATCTTGTACTCGAAGGCCTTCTTCATGATTCCGGGATGGTACCTCTGACAGATCAGAGAATTGATATATGGAAGGAGGAGGACGGGAACAACACCTTCCAGGGCTTTACCATGACCGGCACTGATGGGCAATTCACATATTTTGTCTATGTCCCCACGACACAAGCACTCGGGCCCATGACGTTCACAGTAACGTTCAACGGTTCAGAGCTTTTCGACCCAACCTACTCACTTGGACAACTGAATGTCCTGGGCACCACTTTCATTGATGCTATTGCAACGGATGCATATCGGAACAGGAGCATTGAGTTGACTGGCAATCTTAGAGTGGAAAACGGCACCCCTGTTGCGGATCAATTCATAGACATGTACTGGAAGGGCATATTTGTCCAGAGGGCAAGAACCCAGGACGATGGTGAATTTGTAATATCATTCTTCTTAAGACCCGATGAGGAGCTGGGGACATTCATGGCCATACTTAGGTACAATGGGAGCGATATTTATCTTAGTTCAAATCTCAGCTTACCCATTGTGATACGATCGCACACCTATATTATTATGGAAGATATTTTTGGAGAGTATCTTCGGAATTCAACTACGCCTGTGCGCATTGAAGGGACACTTTTTGATGATTTAGGTGTGGCACTAATGGGCAATGAGGTTCTGATCTATCTAGATCAGGTCATGCTAGGGAGAACTACCACAGAACTTGATGGCTCTTTCAAATTGGGTTACCTGGTCCCATGGGGGGAGCGAATCGGAAGCCGACAACTCCAGGCTAGATTCTCAGGTGCCCGTGACTTCATATCATGCACAGGTTATACCAACCTTTCGATTGTTGCTTCAACCTGGTTCCAGGTCAATGTGGGCTCGGAACTTATAAGAAATGATGAGTTAATAATTGAGGGCAAATTATTGCAAGATAATGGCGACCCGGTACATAATGGGTCCATCAAAATAGAACTATTTGGAAGGCTTCTATCCAAGGTCAATACAGGCCCAGATGGATCGTTTTCCTACCTAGGAATTATTCCTCTTAATTACCCTGTAGGGTCGGGGAGCCTCAGGTTTACATATTCTGGTCATGAAGCAGCATACCTTCTCCCTGCTGACATTCTCAATATACCCACCACAGTCGTGGCAAAAACATTCTTTTCAATAGATGCTCCGAATACACTAGGTGCAAATGAGGAGTTCTATGGGACTGTCAAGCTTCTTAATGACAGAAACGAGCCAATGACATCCGCTCTGATTGTGGTAGACCTGAACGGCTACAGTCGGACCTTGCTAACCGACATTAATGGAGAAGTTCGATTCAATGGTACGTTTGGCTCAGACCACAATGGAGAATTGAGGATCTTAGTGGAGTATCTTGGTCAAGATTTCATTATGCCGAGCCAGATCGAGTGGGTAATTGATGGCATGGTTCCTGTTACTCCAGAGGCACAATTGCCCTGGATGCAAATTATTTCAATTTGCGTTGGCCTAATCATTCTCTCCATTGCAGGAATCCTGGCCTATCGATACTTTGCCAAGGAGGAACTTGATCTTCCAGATGGCATGACGTCTGGGGAGATATATGAGATAACTGCAAAGAACAAATTTGCCAAGGGTGTATTTGACTCTTATCGACGAACCATCACTATCCTGAAACGAAAAGGCATCAAAAGAGCCCAGGCAACAACAGTGCGGGAGTATGAGTATGTATTGAAGGATAAACACCCACTTCTGGGCAAGAAGGAAATATCCAGACTTTCCCGCGTATTTGAGGAAGCTAGATATTCCACCCACACGATTCAAAAGGAACACATGGTTCAGGCCAAGTCTGATTACAGACAGATAAGGCGCAATGTAAAATTACTGACAGAGGGAGTTGATGATCTTGACATATAACATAATTACAAGATTTTTTGGAAAACGAGTACAAGGAAAGCAAAGGAGCTTTCTGGTCAGCGCCGTAGCTATGTTAAATATTACTGCTCCTCTGCTTGCCATTGTCTTGGGAATGATGCCAGTAGCGGCAGAGCCCGACATCCATCATTATGAGGATAATATCGATGAGACCAATCGATGGGGAGTCTGGTACGATGATTTTGCAGAAGATGATGGCTCCTTGGATCTATCTGGAATAGAACAACGAAGTGGCATCGCCTGGTCTGAGGGCGGTCTTACATTGCAGGCGAGGGAATGGACGGCTCCTAGGCTAGTCATTAATAATGGTTCAGACTGGGGACACGAACCTCCATATGATATCAAATCAGCATTCTCACCCTCCATTCTGAAAGACACTAGAACAACAGTCTTTGTACCTGCCCAGCAAAAATTCAAGCTGTGGTACTCCGCTGACAATGGCGGAACAACTAGAATCCTTTATACCTACGGTTTCAACACCCTTGGATTTGCATCAAAACCCATTACAATAGCGGGCGGGAGCGCCTTAGACCCTGGTGGAGCCAGGGATCCTCATGTAATTCTAGATATGGTGGACGAGACCTTTCATATGTGGTACACTGGTCTTAATAATCAAGGTGTTGAATCCATTCTTTATAAAACAACCCAGAATCCAGATAGCTTTGGTACAAGCCAGAATGCATTTGGTCAAATACCTAACACAATCACAGCAGATGATGGCGGTGCTAGCCAGCCCAGTGTCTTAAAGATTGGAGATAAATTTCATATGTGGTATACTGGAACTGATGGCTCTGGGATGGTCAAAACCATTCTCCACCGTAGCTCTGATGACGGAACACCGGGTTCGTGGTCCTCACCAGAAATTGCTAAACGGCCCAGTACTGACCCCGATGCAATGGATAGCAACTCAGTTGCAGGCGCTAATGTTATTAGAATTTCCAATGGTGATTTTAGGATGATATACTCTGGCTATGATGGTGAGTATTGGAGACTTTTTGAGGCCACCAGCCGAACCCCTACTGGTTTTGATGAAGGTATTTCCATTCTTGATAATGTAGATTCTCCTAGTAAGTATGACAATCACGGGGCGGAAGACCCTTTCCTTTTCCCAATTGATCTGTCCAACAATATCTTTTACCTTTATTATTCGGGCTTCGATGGAGATCAAAAAAGGGTATTGGCATCGAACAATAATATTGGTCAATTTGGAGATAACTATCAGGTTACGGACATGAACACGGTTCAGAGCGATAATAAAGACCAGAACTATGCTGTAACAGTGGTTGACACCGATGACCCAGAACATGGAGAGGTCATTTACACTGCCTTTGAGGACTATTCCAGCTGGAAACGTCGCCTGCCTGATGACCCACCATGCGCATTGGGTGACATAGACATATATCTTATGAAATCCACAAATGGAGGTCTTACCTTCAGCACTAGAACAAAGGTAAACGACTACGACCCCGATAACGTTAGGGTCACAAGCCAGGGTCCGTTGGACATTGCCATTGACAAGTTTGGAACTCTTTACTTGAGTTGGATTGATAATCGTAGGGGGTTGATGCAGACAGGCTCGGTATGTCAACGTGACATATACATGTCTAAATCCACAGATGGCGGGGAGACTTGGGATCTAAATGTCAAGATCAATAGTGGAATTCAGAGGCTTGGGGATCCAAGTTTCATACAACCTTCTCTAGCCATTGATGATTCCCGTGCTAAGACACAGGAAGAAGTGCTTGTTTTTGCAACATGGATAGACACAAGATTTGATGGTGATGGAGATGTTTTTGCTGCCAGGTCCATTAATGGAGGAAGAAGTTTCCAAGAAGATGTAGCTATCACTTCAAGAGAAGAATCCATGAATCCGATGTACCCGGATATCGCCGTTGTTTGCAATGGTGATGTCCTTGTTTCTTATACAGATCGTGAGCATGAATCCATTGATCCTCCGAATGCTTCTTTCCAGTTATATACCTCTCTATCCAATGATAAAGGAGTGTCCTATGCAGGAGAGGGAAGAGTGAACGAACCTAGAAATAATGCTATGGTAAGCATGGTGTCACAGGTGTCAGGTGGCATCAAGAACAACGCTTACATAGTGTGGCAGGACAAACGCAATGGAAACTCAGACATATACTTCTCCCTTTCGAAGATGTGTGGAGCTTCAAGAACTTGGGGCCCAAATAGAAGGGTGAATACTGTTGACATAGGAAGCTACCAGCAATCTAACCCCAAAATTTTTGTTGACGATGTAGGGCATATCTATGTGTTATGGGAGGATGATATGGCACGTCCAGGTGTTGCAACAAAAGGACGACTTAATTTTACGAAATCTACTGATGATGGCGCAACATGGCCCAAGGCAAATGTCCAAACTGTGACTAGTGTGAGCGCGAGCGTTCAGTATACAAACCCAAGATTTCCATATCTTTTCGTGGATCAGAGGCGGAATGTCCATGTGTCATGGCATGGATTAAATATGGGGGCAAAGGATATTTATTATACCCGGATGACTGCTCAGCCTTTTGCCAATAAAGGGTATGCTGTATCGATTCCAATTGAAATACCTGACATCGAGAACCTGCCACTCAAATGGGACATGCTGAAGGTTAACAAGACCGAGCCTAACAGTTTTCATTTTGTGGAAATCTCGATATTAAAGGAAAAACCCAACGCACTAGGAGAGTATGAACCCTTTTCATATCTCGAAGATCTACGATCCACTGATGATTTGATCCTCTCACTGGAGAATGAGCTCGATGCCGGCGACATACCAACAATCCGATTGGGTGCAAAACTATACGGGGACGGAACCTCCTCACCAATTCTTTTCAATTGGTCTGTATCCTGGAGATCCAAGTTCGAACCTCCACTGAAGGATTTGGATATTGATCTTTATCCAAAAGATCTGGAACTTTCAAACCATAATCCGAACAAGGGCGACCTTGTTTACATCAATGTAACTGTTGGCAATAGCGGCAATGAAACTGCCCCGAATGTGCTGATCAAACTCTATGTTGACGATGTCAGCCGGACATTCATCTATAAAACCCTTTACGCCAAATCCGAGAATACCATATCCTTCCTTTACAGGTTTGATGTGCCGGGACCACATAACATAAGAATATTCGTAGACCCCAATGATAATGCTAGGGAACCTGCAGACAAAAGGAACAACAATGCAGTTAGTGAGGACATCTTCGTCACCAATTTCTTTAGAGACTTTGGTCTTGGAATTCTTAATGATGCAACTCATTACACCCAGGCTGCCGATCCCACGACGTTCACACTTGGAGTTGTCAATACAGGCAATCTCAATATTTCTATTAAGCTATTCCTGACTGGCCATTTCGGAGATTGGAGTGTAGAATTGAATGAGACCCGTGTCACTTTGGCGCCTGGGCAGATCAGGGAGTTATCTCTAACTGTTGAACCTCCTGCGGATACTCCTGATGAGGAGAAGCTTATTGTCACTGTCAACGGCACCCGAGTTTATTATGATTATTTGGGTAGGGAAAGGGTGGACCCATCTATTGCTCATCACATTATCGCAACCACGGTCGTTGGCACCTTTGGCTTCGCTCTGATATCATTTGAGCCTGTGAAGTGGGCGTATCCAGGTACTCCTGTCGAATTTAGGGTGGATGTGAACAACAATCAGTTCTTTGCAGATACAATAGAGGTTCTGGTTACTGGTACCAAATGGAACTTTGGAATCGGTCATAACTTCGAGCAAAGGATCAATATCTCAATGGAAAAGTCCGGAACTGAGGCGTTGTACATCATTGTAGAAGTACCAGAAAACGAGACTGCAGGCAATTTTGCAGAGGTGGTTGTTAGAGGCCGTTCGTTGACTGCTGACATCTCATCAAATCTTGAACTGACCACCATTGTACTGCAGGTTTTTGACCTGCAGGTGAACAAGTCCGACGAGTTCCGTGCCATTGAGCCCGGTAGCAGTGCTAGATTCCCGATCCAGGTATCCAACAACGGGAATGGTGTTGACGAGATCAATTTCACTTTTGAGGAGTATCCCGTAGGTTGGAACGTAACCCTGTCAGAAGAGGTTCTAACACTCAACATCAGCCAAACAAAAACGGTATGGGTAAACATACAAACACCCATCAAGACTCCCAAGGATATCTACCCGATTGCAGTCAACTACACAAGTGAGAGCACATGGGATGATCCCTATTATTTCTTTAAGATAAGCATCAACGCAACTTACGGAGTGAACCTTACAGACCCTGGCTATGTCCTTACTCTGCCCAATAGAATAATAGAATATAAGACAACACTTACCAATAGTGGCAATACTCAAGACTTTTTCACACTTGGCATAGATACTACCTGCCCTACATGCATCCCAGGTGGATGGCTCTGGAATGCTACTCATGATGGGGAAGCTATTGACTCATTCAGGCTGGAGCCTTTTGAATCCATCAACGTCTCCATTTCAATGGAAGTCCCATATGATGCTGAGGCAAGAATATACGATGTTCTAATCCTTGTTCAAAGTGATAACAACCCTACATCCAACACGACTCTGGGAATTCTTGAGGTAGAGCCTGTTCCCGAATTTCTGCTTTCTGAATTGGATTTTGGAGCAACTTCGAAGAGCACAGATCTTAATGGTACGTTTCACTTTTCCGAATCGGATTTGATCACAGTGGAAACCAAAGTGAATAATACCAGTCGTATACCTGCTTACAACGTCACTGTCATGCTTAAGCTGGATGGCGAGGTGGTAGACAGCACCTATTTTGATGTTATCCCAAACAACAAGTCTGTTGTCGTGGTCCTTCATTACTGGAGCGCAGACCCAGGTGAGCATGAGGTCTTGGTTGAGGTTATTTACAATTACCGTGGTCTCATATCCACTGCCGAGTCCTCTAAAAGGATAATTGTTGATAAAATAACAAAACCTGCTACTATGGAGGAGGCTATTCAATGGGTATTTCTTGCCATAATCCTTGCTTCGAGCGCACTACTTGCGATAACAGCTGCCAAAACAGTCATGAGAAGAAGAAATGAACTTGCTGAAAAACTCGGCAAAAATAGGTGAGAAATAATTAAAATCATACAAAAAAATCGGATATCCTTCAATAAAGACACTCTAAAATAAACGAACATGATATGGTTAACGAACACGGTTTGAAATCTAAGAGACACGGAGAATGAAAATGGCTAGGAAAGCACGGAAGGGTCAGGGAAGCAAATCTGACATGCTCGCACTTGGGAAATTGATGGTTCTATTCATTATCATCATGATGGTGTTGGTTTATATCGTCTATCCCAGATTGGGGGCTGACCTTGGTGAGGATGATGCTCTTGAACCTCAACTATCTGCGTTCTCTGAAGAAAGATACGATGTCTCCAAGTTCAGTTCCGCTCTTGAAAGGGATTTCTCAGTTGCAAGCATTGTCTCAACCCCTTCAGTTCTGGATGTTGTTTCCGACCCTAGCTCGTGTGTTCTGATACTGGTAGGTGTAGAACTACCGTATACTGAGACCGAGATGGATGACATCATCTCATTCGTCAAGCGAGGTGCAGGACTCCTCCTCGCAGATGATTTTGGTTTTGGCAAGAATCTTTCAAGAAGAATCGCTGAACAATTCGAGGAGAACGAAAAATATGAGGTTGGGTTCCTTGGAAGCAAGGTATGGGGAGATTCTTATTATAATGGGAATTCCTCATTCCCTCTTGTGTGGGGGCAGTTCCCAGGCCAGCCAACGACATATAGGCTGCTGTTCAATTCTCCAACTGGCTTATACCTGGAAGGCAATCAGACCGAGGTCATTGCAAGGAGTGGCAATGAAAGCTACATCGATATGAACGCGAACGGCCTTGCAGACATCGGGGAGCGTTACTCCATTCCAATGGTTGTAGGGGGTAATCTGGGTCTGGGTAAAGTGGTGTTCATAAGCGATTCCAGTTTCTTCACAAACGAGTTATGGGATGTTGTTGAGGACGGGACTGGTGGCAGGGTTGATAACCGTGCCTTTGCAGTAGACCTAATCACATATCTAAATCCGGATGTAGATACTGTAATATTCGATGAGAGTAGGCATGCTATGCCTCTTGAAGCTCGCATCCAGTACAATACATATGAGAGCATCCAGGGATTCAGCTCAAACATATTCTTTCAAAGCATCTTGATCTTGATGGGTGTCATTGTGCTTTCCCTTGCTGCAATGGCCATTCAACAGGAGGAATGGACCCACAAGTTCTCTGTTGATGGTTATCACCCGAATCCAAACTCAACTCATGATCCAAATGAGCTTGAGGAAAGGATAAGGTATTCAATTTCCGAGACCTCAGAGAAGTTCCAAAGCCAGCTCAAGCTCGATAGAGACCTAAAGGCTTTCATGGAAAAGAGCAAAAAATTCAATGAGAAAGAACTTACCACTGTAATTACAAAGATCAATGATTTAATGAAGGTGATGAGGGTATGAACGGAAAAACACTTAAATCAAGGAAGGACTTATCCAATTGCGTAGTCCATACCAGATGCAGGAATGCAAATGCGTATTCTATAAACGAACCTAAATTTGGAAGGTGAAAAAAATGGCTGCAGGCGCTCAAAAACAACCAACGATAGAACCCCAAGAAGAACTCTCCCCTGCCGAGGCACTCAGGCACGTCAAGGAACATATGGACAAGCAAAGGCTTGAAGTGGGGAAGGCCATCATAGGAAAGGATGAGGTCATTAAAATGGTGCAGGTGGGACTTCTTGCAAATTCACACATCCTCTTCGAGGATTTTCCAGGTCTGGCAAAATCTCTGATGGCAATGACCTTCTCCGATGTGTTGGGTTGTAAGTTCAAACGTATTCAGTTTACTCCTGATTTGCTTCCTACCGACATTAGCGGCACCTACATCTATGATGAGTCCGAAAATGAGTTCAAGTTCAGACCCGGCCCGATCTTTGCCAACCTTGTTCTAGCTGACGAGATCAATCGTGCACCTCCCAAGACCCAGGCAGCCATGCTGGAGGCCATGCAGGAGCGCCAGGTCACAATTGAGGGTGTGACCCATAAGCTGCCCAAGCCCTTCATCGTGCTGGCAACCCAGAACCCTGTGGAGCAGGAAGGTACATACCCCCTGCCTGAAGCTCAGCTTGATAGATTCATCATGAAAATGAGTGTAGGTTATCCTGCGAGAGCCGATGAGATGGAGATCCTGAATCGAAGATTCAAGAGAAAGAAGGATGAGGTTGATGTGGATACTCTGTCAAACCCCACAATGGTCTTGAATCTCATCAATGCTGTAGAACATGTTCACATCAGCCAGGCAATTCTTAGGTATATTGTCGAGATTGTCCAGAGGACGAGGGAGGATCAAAGAATTCATGTCGGGGCATCTCCGCGTGGCTCTCAGGCTCTATTTAAATTATCTCGAGCCTATGCAGCAATATCGGGCAGGGATTATGTTATTCCTGATGATGTCAAGGTGATGGCGATACCAGGCCTTAAGCATCGACTCATCCTTAAACCTCAGATAAAGGTTAAAGGCATACCACCTGAGGACATTGTAGCAGACATTCTAGAGAACGTTCCGGTTCCAACGGTGTAATACATGTGGACCCGTAAGGGCGTGCTTTTTCTGGGCGGGGGAGTAATCCTTCTCCTTCTGGCATTGGTCACGAAGAACCTGCAAGTCGCCCTTATCGGGATATCGCTTTTGTCATACCTGATTGTTACGTCCTTTATGCATCAGTTCCTTCAAATTGCACCAACAGGCAAGTATTCAGTACCAAAAAAGATCAAAGACGATGCCGACCTGGTCATAAGCAGGGAGGTTTCAGCTGACTATACTTTTGAAGACAATGACCTGATCATTAGCCTGAAGCTCAAGAACAACAAGCGCAGGTCCTTGACCCTTGAACTTTTTGATAAGCTCCCTTCTGAAGTCAAGCTCATAAAAGGGTCTAACTATCTCATCGTACATCTAAAGCCAGGCGCTGATGTTACCTATAAATACACTATCCAATGTCCGCTCATGGGCCCTTATGAGATAGGACCCATTGTCCTTCGGTCTGGAGATGTTTCCAACATGTTCTTCAGGGAGGAGGAGATCGACATAATCTCGGACTTTCTTGTGCTTCCAAAGGTCGAAGACATATCTCACCTCAAGGTTTATGCCAAGGTGCCAAAGCTCTTTTCAGGCGCGATGTCCTTCAAGCAGCCTGGGGAGGGTTCAGAATTTTACTCCCTAAGGGAATACGTGCCTGGGGATCCCTTCAAGAACATCAACTGGAAAGCGTACTCCAAGACAGGGACACTGATGGTCAACGAGCACGAGTGGGAGGCAATACATGACATTACGATATTTCTGGATGCAAGAGAGGCTTCTGGCATTGGTTTCTCCAACCAGAACCCACTATTATTGGGATGTAGGGCCGCAGCATCTCTTGCTAGCTTTTTCATGAGCATGAGAAATAGCGTGGGTCTTGTTGTATACGGTGAGGGCATTTACAGGGAGACGCCTAGATCTGGAGACAGCCACCTGATAAAGATGCTTTCAGCCCTAGCTGGTGCCAAGCCTAAGGGAGACATGCCTCTCCGTGCAGTAGCAGATACGGTACTACCTCACATCACTGCACGATCGCCTATTGTGCTGGTCTCAGACCTTCAAGATGATGAGACCCTCATAGATGCTGTGAGCTACATAGCTGCAATGGGTCATCACTTGACTGTTGTGTCGGTGCCTGCCCATGAGATCGAATTCAAGGCTGGCAAGATAGCTGAGCTGGAAAGAGAAACTCATCAGCTGGAGCGCAACATACTTCAGAGCACCATTTCAAGCTATGGTGCCAGATTTATCGACTGGTCTCCTGACAAGAACCTATATACACTACTAATGGAGGTGTTGATATAGAATCCTCTGAAACAGCTAAGGTCAGGGCTAGAGACATGCCTCCTGAGGCTCGAAAGCTCGGCTCGCGAATCATTGGAGTACAGTCCCTGACCTCCCTGATAATCATTATTTTCGCAGCTGTTAACTACATGTTCGGAGAGCCAACTGAGGCAGCAACTGACCTCGAGGCCGGAGGATTGCCCTTGACAATGGTGCTACTTGGTGTTTTTACCATCCTTGGTCTTGCCAGTATTTGGGCTGGTAACATGGCAGTTATGGCAGGCTCCATCGGAGCGTTACTGGCTCTGGTGATACTCAGCCCTATACCTCTAGACGACCATGCATACCTAAAATCCATCATGTTCATAGGCCTTTTCATAGCCTTCATCGAGTTTACTCACACCATTGTCAGGTTCAAGCGGATGCGTAAGCTACTCATCGACAACCCACAAGGAGGCATAGGTGGGATGAGCCCTGCAAGTGTGATCGGCAAATCCGTTTCGATGCTGATGCCGCTAATCGTCATGACCTTCATGCTGTCCCTGCTGGTTTTCTACCTCAACGTCATACTTTCTGCCACCCCTCTGACCACCCCCCAGTTCAGGGCATCTTTGGAATTCAATTCAGTCTACGGGGTTGTAGTACTGGCGGCACTAGT
>JAUVCJ010000022.1 GCA_030595765.1 Thermoplasmatota archaeon
AAGCATTGCACCTGTTCCATACCCATCTGAACAAGCGTTGCAGTGATTGCTCTGAATTCGTAAACCTATACGAGGGCTCTGTCATGGGATACTGCAAACGACTCGACTCGGGCAAGGTTCCTGGAGGGTACAGGTCCGAGAACGCCAACTGCGAGGTGGAGAGAGCGGACAGTATTTACGAGATCGTTGGACGCATCAAGGTAATGGAGGAAGAGGCAGACGTATTGGAGCGCAAGCTTCGCAGGCGCCTCTACTCTGAGGACTTCGGGCTCGAACCGATTGGAGTAATGCACCTGCTAAACATCGTAGAGAACCTAGATCTCATCGCAAACTCCGCAGATGAATCAGCATTTCAGATACGAACCATCATCTGAGGCGCCTGAAACCTACCTAGCCTTTATACCTAAAAGGCAAAGTTATCCTGCAAATTAGGGATTACAAACTAATTTCTGAATAGAGGCAAACCCATTCGCTAGCTAAATGTAACCATCATATTAAATATGCTAGTTTAGGGGTTACAAAAATTTCTAAACAGCGTTATGTGCGAAAAAGTTAGAATTGACAATAACAAACCAGATATAAGTTGCAAATTGAATGAAAATATGAACTATTGAGCAGTAAATCATTTCGGATTAGCAAGTCATATCGTAAATGCCTAGGCGCAACTGAGTCATCATTAATAGATTAGGGATTACCCCAGGGCATAATATTTAGGGTTTACACAGGTCTCAACATCACAAACAGATATATATTAGGGATTACATACCCATAAATTGAATGGTATACGTCGAGTGGAAAACTATCAATGGCCACAAATACGCCTATCTGAAGAAGAGCTTCAGAGACAAAGATGGCAAGGTCAGGACAAAGCATGTTAGGTACTTAGGCAAGGTCTCGCCTGAAGTGCTAAATCAAATGGGGTTCGCAGATATTGGCCTTGGATCTGATGATGCTGCCACATCACATAAGCCCGTTCAAACACAGGGAACTCAAACAGAGCCTACCCAAACTGAGGCTATAACGAGGGCGGAGCTAGATACACAGGCCCACATGGATGACACGGCATTGTCAGAGCAGGATAGAAGTGCAAGAGAGCCGGAGCGTAAGGTTTCCAATAGCATCTTGGCAGAGATAGACCTTTCAATAGAAAGGAAGATGACTAGCGATGCTGTGGAGATTGGCGATGCAATTGAGAAAGGGGATGTCAAAGAGATAGCGAACGGAATAAAAAATAAGAAGAACAACATGGAAGAGATGAAGAGAGTGGGAGAAATTGGGAAGCAAAAGGAGAAGGAGCGAACAGAAAAAGAAGAAGATGAATGCGACAAGGGCGATTGGTTCTCCTCTCTTGAGCAAGACCTTGACAACATGCGTGGGAAAAAGTTGGATAAACATTGAGGGAGTGTGCGAAACATTCCAACTCAAGAGCATAGTTGCGCAGGCTCGGGAGAAAACTCAGAAGTGGGTGCAAGATTTTGGTAGATAGATGAATCCGCCTTGTTGTTAGTGCGGTGAACACAACAACTTATTTTGCTTGGTTTCATCTTTTTGCATGGAGATAGATTCTAATTTGTAAAAAACCGTGGCAAACCCCCTAGGGGGAACGTGTAATAAATATACTGGCTCGGTTTTGAACGGAGCATTCAGTAGTCATTAGCCATAAAAGGGCATGATCTGGATGATGTTGATATCCATAAGAGGGCAATATTCGGACGATGGGGTTATCCATAGGATGGTAGTGCTCGGGGGAACTAATGTGATCAGGGAAGCGAGAACTCGCTGCGCATAGTCTCGCTCAAGTTCGATAGAAGCCCGAAAGCCAAAGCAGCATCTTCGACCTCGCCGGTTCCCAGGCCGCATGAAGGAGTTAGCAGAGCATTTGAGAGGAGCATGTCCATGTCAGCTCCCTTGGCCTCCAGGGTACCCATCAATTCCAGAAGCCTGCCTTTTAGCTCATCAACCGTTCTTCCCTTAAGCTTGTCAGGCTCGGCTGGAACCATGCCCCAGGCAAGTATGCCGCCTTTGCGCATGAACTCTATCAGCTTATCAGCATAGAGCAGGAACGGTTTGGAGTAGGAGTAGGCATCGAAACTGATGATGTTGACACCTGCATCGATGAGGATCGACCAGTCGGTATTGGCGCAGCAATGGGTAGCCACCATAGAATCTACGCTGTGGACAACTTCAGCCAGGTCCTCTACCACGTCCTCGCGTTTGAGATTGATAAAGCCTGACCCCACTGCCGATAGGTATGGCTCGTCTACGAATAGGATGGTGTCAGTTTTTAGATGGCGCAATTTCTCCACCTGCCATCTGGCCTTCATGGATAGGAGTTTCCTGACAAGGTCCCTGTACATGTCATTGTAAAGTATGGGCTTGCGATCCTGGTCTGTTACCTGCAACCCGAAGCTGATGGGGCCAGTGATCTGCCCTTTGATTGCCACAGCTTTCGTGAATGCATCAGGTCCCATGTCAAGGAGAGCCCATAGCCCTGCAGCCCTCTCCCTGGTGATCTCAAATGTCGCCAGGTCTTCAGCCAGCACTCCTTCGAAAAAGCGCTCCATGTCCTCCATGTGGTCGCCAACTGTGTCAATGTACATCTTGTTGTTCTCGATCACAACACCAGGCAACCCTTCACTGTATTGGGCATACATGTTCTCAAAAAAGCCCAGCTTCGGCAACTGTGGCCAGAATGGGATATCATTCAATCTGTTCATTATCAGCTCCATTCCAGAATCTGCATCAACATGTGGCAGGCTACCTATTCCAGTACAGCGGCAGTTGGCTATGAAGGTCATAGAGGACAATGGAAGACGCTTGGCTTAAAGCTTGTCGCTCTTGCGTCTAAGCCTGCGCGATACAATGGCGATAACCGACAATGACATCGCAATGATGGAGTTAAGCAATGCTCCTGAAGCCCAATATGAGAGTGGCGCTGATTTCTTGATAGTATTAGTCTTTTGTATTGAGCCCGAGGCCTTGGGTAGGCTATCCATTGGAGTATCGTTCTCAGAGGAGGCTTCTGACTCCTGGGCATCATCATCATCACCACCAGCACCATCAACAACCGCCTGTGGCATGTCAGTTGGTAGCGATATGGCAGACCCAAGGCTTGCTTCTTGAACCAGCAGATCCAAACCATGGCCGAAAACCGGCCCAGTCCCGTCTTCAAGGCTCAGTCCATCATCAATAACGACTTCCGAGAATGGGATGCTGCCACCGGCGCTGACCCATACCCAGTACGCTCTGCCCGGCTCCAAGACCTCAATGTCATTATGGCTGGCTGGTTTGTCAGTATCGTTGGTAAGCCACCCCCCGGTTGCGGCATCGAAGGTCATGATGCGCTCCCATGATATTCCTGAGAGCACAGTGCCAATGTCCTTGCTGACCACAGATGGCACTCCTATCAGGTTCCAGCCCGGCCTTATCGGTATGCCTACCGAGTCGATCACCTGGCCAGTGATTGTCAAATTTCCAGATGAGCTGAAATACACCCAGTACCCGTGTAGCACATCCATCTGGGTCAATGTCCCTGGTGCAGAGCTTTTCATGCCGGTCATAGGGTCCTGGGTCCAGGCCATCAACCAGTCTGAGGTTTCCAGCACCTTGATGGTGGAGGGGTTTGCTGGCTGTAGTGGCAAGGAAAGCATGTTCCAGCCTTCTACATATCCGATAACGAACTTGCCTACAGCCCTATTGTTCTGCTCCTCAATACCAAATATATCCACCGCTCTGGCCACATAGTAGTGGTCATTGGAGGTGTCCAGCAGTGCGGCGGTATCGTTCCAGGTCGTTGCTAGCTCGCAGCCACTGCATGAGGTTGAGTTGTAGACAAGCTCACCAGGAGCGAAGGTGAACGAATCTGGGTCGCTTTGAACTCGGTATATGCGATAGTGGTCGACATTTTGGGTGCTGGCCATTGTCCAGTTCAGTGCAATATTGGAGCCCCACACCTCGATAGTAGTGGAAGTGAGCAGTACCCCGACGTCTAGGTACACAGTGTTGGAGCTGATGCTGGCATCCTTGTGGATATTGTTCTCGTTGGTGTGGTCCACCTGAGCCATGTTGGATATGGTGGTGCCGTTTGGGGTGCTGGTATTGATACGCACCGTGAGGTTGAAGGAATGAGAGCCAGGCACCACGCCCAGCAGCTTCCAGGAATAGTTCCTGCCTTGGACAGATGGTGAGACTGGCGCATCATCCCCAAGATATTCCAGATTGGGATCAAGGGTATCGTTGAGCCATACGAACAGCGCCAGGGCGTTGCCGGTATTATTGTACCATATTGTGTAGTTTAGCTGGTCGCCTGGGTAGGCGTGGGCCTGCTCCAGAACCTTTTCAAGTTGGAACTGCGGTTCGGCTACTGGTATGGTTACAAAGGTGGCGTTGCCTGGTGCCTCCCGTCCAGCAAGGTCTGTCAGGTTGAGGCTCATTAGATTCACCAGGCCCTGACCCTCTCTCACCGAGGAGCTGACCTCGACAGTATACCAGAACCAGTAGTTGCCAGGTGCCACATTCGTGAAGTGCCATGAATAGGTGTTCTCGACCTGGACATAGGATACACTGGCGTTGTGAGCCAAGAGGACAAGACCCTGGGGCAGGGTGTCATTCACCCACAGGTCAGCAGCTGTTCCCATGCTGGTGTTGTTGTATGCCAGTGTGAATTGGAGAATATCACCAGCGGCGGCTCCAACCTTTGGAGCACTTATGGTATCTGCACCACGCTGAGCAATCTCGCCTGAAATGGTTCCAAATATCCCAGCCAGCTCATCGCTTGTTGGCGAGAAATAATAGGTGGCATTGCTGCTCTGGGATGTCTCGTTGAGGGCATTGCCTGTATCTCCAAACTCACCATCTGGGACATTTAGGCCTATGGAAAACACAGGATATGGTGAATGGGTCACACCTCCACTGGTAGTCCCATCATAATCATCGGTCAGATTCCCATCGTTGCCATCCATATCATCGTTTGGCGGGTTCAGTGGATCCCACGGACCAGCTGGAAATTCCAGGTTGGGATATATGTTTTGACTCCGAGTATCGTCGCCATCTGTCAGTATCACGATGAATCCAGTCCGCGAGTTGTCGGCTCTGGAATCCAGATACTGAATGGCATCATAGACCGCTGCCCACAGAGGGGTGTACAGACCCAGAGTATAGCTCTTTATTGTGTTTATGAGAATCGTTTTGTTCGCAGGGGTGGCCAGGGTCCAGCTCTGCCTGAGCACAACTGAGACATCAGCGAAGGTCATCAGCGCTATCCTGTCCGTGCTGGAAACGTTCAAATCATTAATGAAGGCTATCTGAGCGAGCTGGGCGTCGCAGAGCGGCTGGTAGTCCACTGCGAAACCCTCGCTGGCCGGACAGGACCCGTCAGAGCTCTCACTCCTCATGGAATATGATAGGTCAGTAATGATTATGATGTCCTTGGGTACCACAATGACCTGGGTCGTAAGTTTGGCCACATCCACAGCCCTGCTATTGTTCTCAGCCATGCCGATTATGTATGTGTACTCCAGCTCATCCGCCTCGGCCTCACCGGGAATGGTAACCTTTACCACCACTGCCAAAGTGCCGCCCCCGGCAGCCAGAAGACCGGTATCAGGCAACCCGTCCCCGTTGGTGTCTGCTAGTGGAGTTATCCCGTCCTGCTCGAACAATGAAACGCTCCAGCCCAACAGACTAGATATTTCAAGGTTCACAGTATCTGCATGAGCCTGCTGGTTGGTGATGTTCAGGTCGTATGGCACTATCATCCCAGCTGTTGCTCTCACATACTGGCTGGGCTCGACCAGCACATCACCCTGGATGAACTGGTAGGTCTTGTTAACATCGAATGCAGGCACGATTATTACCTGGCTAGTTGCAGTGTCGCTGGAGTGCCCCATCGGGTTCCCGTATGGGTCGGTGTAGTTCAGGTCTACATAATTTGTAAGAACGGTCAGCTCAGGAACAACTTGAGCGATCTTGACTGTGACCAAGAGACTATGGCTACCAGGCTGGACATTGAAAAATAACCAAGTCCACTCCCCAGTCCGGTTGGCCTCGGCACTGCTGGTTGCGAAGCTCACCCAGGCAGGCAGGGTGTCGTTGATCCAGACCGACCCAGCTGCACTGCCACCAGTATTGTTGTAATAGATGGTGTAGACAAGCATATCAGAACGATCAGGAAGCAAATGGTCAACATACTTTTCCACAGTGATAATAGGCCTGCCACTGAAAATGGAGAGCACAGAGTCGTTACCATGATAGAGCCAACCTCCGCCATCCTGGTAGTCCAGCTCTGCGATGTTATCGATCTGCTCCAGGTAAGGTGTGCCGCTCTCTACTGTGACGTTTAGGTATATGCGCAACCGCTCTCCAGCTGCCAGCATCGGGATGTGCCAGGAAAAAGCATCTCCAAATACATCAGCCACAATGGTCGGATTGTCTGAGTAGGAATGCCATCCAGCATACTGATCGATGGTATCATTGACCCATACATCATAAGCTGTGCCGCTACCTGTGTTGTTAACGAATATCACATAGTGGATGATGTCATTGGGATATACATCCAACAGATCCCTGGTCTTTTTCAAGCTAAGATCTGGTGCCCGGACACTGACATTCGCCCAGGCTGAAGAATTGTGAAAAAGGCTGCCGCGATCATCTGTGTATTCCAGATAAGCATGATTGGTAAGGATCGCACCATCACCGATGCCAGCATCTACAAGAACTGTAATGGCAAATGAATGAGTGCCAGTAGATACATTGTAGAACGTCCAGTTGAAATCATCGATTCTGTTTGACTCTGCCGTGCTGGTAATGTAAGTGACACCGATAGGAAGAATGTCGGTTATCCATATCGTTTCTGATGGGCCTAAGCCTGTATTATTGAACCACATGGTATAGTTGATGAGTTCGCCAGGTTCTGCAAATTCTTCATCCACGCACTTCTGGATGGATATGTTTGCAGATGCATGAAAGATCGACCACACACTATCGTTGCTCTGATACGAGCTACCCGGGTCATCAAGATAGGATAGGTCCACAAGATTATCGATCTGCTCCAGATGGGGGGTGGCGCTATCAATTGAAACATTGAGCCAAAACATCATCTGCCCACCAGCAGCCAGTTCTGGAATGTACCAGGAGAAGGTATCACTAACAATTATAGGAGTATCTGAGAACGATTGCCAGTTAGCGTACTGGTCAATTGTGTCGTTTATCCACACATTAAATGCCGAGCCATTGCCAGTGTTGTTGATGTAAATCATATAGTGTATGATGCCTCCGCCATAGACAGCTGTCAGGTCGCGGGTCTTTTCAACTGTCAGGTTGGGTAAAATGGATGGGCTAGTGAAAACAACAACCTCATTGCTCAAATACTCCGACCATGACCCTCCATTTGCATCGGTGTAGTTTCCAGTGGCTTGATTGACAACAACAGGCCTGAATGTTATATTCCATGAATCAAGAATTGGGGTTGCAGAGCCATTTCCTTTGAACTTGACCATAAGCTTGATCGAGCCTGAAGGAAGACTTGACAGGTCAATTTGCGAGGAAGAAATATCAATATAGTTTGGTAGAGGCAGGCCAGTGGAGGCATTCAGTATCGTAATATTGAGCCAGGTGCTCTGGAGCTCAGTCTTTTGAATGGTAAGGTCCCAGTAACTGGAATTGGCTGGCGGGGTGATGGGCTCGCTCAAGAGAGTGCCTCCCCTGGCATATCCAAGAGATATAAAGGCCAGACCGATCTGATAATCAAAGCCTTTTGCTGCATAGTAGATCATGTCATAGCTGGAGCCAGGCACCACAGATGGTGAGGATAAATATCCACTCTCCCAATCTGAACCCTGCGGCTCCAGAATAGGGTTGCTCTCCTCTCTAGTCCATACAGTGCCATCCGTGGAATAGGCCATGCCAATTCTACTGTTCAACCCATCAGAGCCAATATACCACATATCGAACTTTCCATCTCTATCAATGACCTCAGGGGTATGAACCCTGAAAGAATCCCATTCACCTGCTAAACCATTTTCTAGGCAGGGATTGGAAGGAGAGCGGGTCCAAGTGATGCCATCCAAAGAGGTAGCAAGGCCAATGGCATAAGTAGTAGCAGCAAAGCCAGAATACCACATCCAGTATTTGCTTCCAACTTTCAACACTGATGGAGAGAACACACCTGTATCATCCCAGCCGCTTGCCGAAGGAGAAAACACCGGGTTTGAGATATCCTTGACCCATGTTATACCGTCTGTTGATGTTGCCATGCCTATCTGATTCGGCCCACCGCTGCTGTAACCCCAATACCACATTCGGAAAGTGCCATTCTCATATACTACACTGGAGGGATAGATACCAACCTCATCCCATGCAGCTCCAGTTCCAACGCTTAGAACAGGATTGGCTGGATGATCGGTCCATGTCTGCCCATCAATGGAAATGGCATAGCCTATGTTCATCCTGCCACCCAGGGCATAGGGCATGGCTCTGGCCGAATACCACATCTTGTAGATGCCGTCATCAAAGATGACAACTGGAGATTGAGCCGCAAGGTTTTTCCAATCGCCCAGCTGGCTCTGGATTATAGGGTTTAGATCACTGCGTTGGTTAACTGGACCTCTCAAGGTCGCCACGCCTCCAGACACCTCAACAGAGTCAAGCTCCTCCAGAAAGGTGTCGTTGTCAAACTCATCCTGCCAGGTCGTAACAGAGCCGGGGCTGGCCTCGACCGTGGCGTTCAGGTAAAGCACAACTGAGCTAAAGGCCGGGAGCGACAGGACCCAACGTATTGTAGAGGCTCCAGGATCCCATATACCGCCACTGCTTGCCTCCAGGTAGCCCAAGGGAGGCTCTAGAGTGTCGTTGATCCATACATTGGCTGCATCGCCTGACCCGGTGTTATTGACCAGTATCTGGTAATGAACAGCCTCTCCCACGCTCGCCTCCAGCTCCTGAGCATTCTTTTCCAGTGTAATGGTAGGAGCTCTAACATCAATAAGAGCCGTGGCATTCAGGGGAGCTAGGGGTTGGCCACCCCAGTAGGTAGCCTCCAGAGCGGCCTGATTTGTAAGTAGTGTCAGGTCCAATAGATGATCATTCAGCCTGACTTCTATCTCCAGCAAATGTGCTCCAACCCCGACATCGACCATTGACCAGCCATAGGTAGCTCCAACATGGACATCAAATGGAATGGAGCTTGTTACATAGCTTAGGCCTGGTGGCAGGGTATCGTTGAGCCACAGTGTAGGAGAAGGTTCGTTGCCTGAGTTGTTGAACCAGATGGTGAATGTCACAAGGTCTCCAGGGTCGGCATACTGGATCGAAGGCCGCTTCTCCAATGTGAACCTGGGTAACAGAACCTGAGTGGATGCGCTTGCTTGCAGACCCGAATAATGAATATCATTGGCCCCAACATAGTCCAGGGTTGCAGTATTATTGAGCCACTGGCCTGAAATGACATCTGGGTCAACTGTTACGTTGATGAATAGGGCATGAGACCCTGGTAAAACATTGGCAAATACCCAGCAATTGGTCTGGCCTGAACTAGAGTCAGGCAGTATGGATGAGCCAGCATAGGTTGTGCCCTGAGGTAGGGTGTCATTGACCCAGACCGTGGTTGCACTGGCTGAACCCGTGTTATTGAACCAAATAGTGTAACTAAGTACTTCGTTTGGATGCGCACCTGCTAGATCCACCCTCTTTTTCAGCTCCATTACAGGAGCCCTGACAGCTATTGCTACCCCTGCATCCTCTCGAGGTGGTTGTTCTCCTGCACCCTGATAATCTAGAGTGACGTTATTGAGGAGTATCTGACCGTCCAATAGATCGTCAACAAGCTGTACCTGGATCTCCAGAGAGTGGTTCCCAGGAGCAATATTGTGCATTATCCAGCCATAAGTTGCCCCATTGCCCACACCGTCAGTCCAATTATATGGCTCTGAACTGGAAATGTAGATTGTGCCATTGGGTAGGGTGTCGTTGAGCCACAGCACATCCGCAGGCGCAAGGCCGGCGTTGTTGAACCAGATGGTGTAGTTCAGAGTGCTTCCAGGGGTTGCAAAGGGCTCGGCCACAAGCTTCTCCAGCTCAAAAATAGGCACAAATTTAAGGATACTTCCTACCTCATTTGAAACCCCACTGCTGATGCATGCCGTTCCTGCGCATACGTGGTCAACCCATGCTAGATTTGTGATGCTGGTGTTGATGGTTGGCTCAACTGTGACGTTAAAGTACATGGAAAAGGACTGACCAGGGGTCAGGTTCAACAAATGCCACATCAGTGTCATGTTGATGGGGTCGTAGCTGCCAGAGGGGTCCATCTCCAGAAGGGATATATCATCTGGCAGGGTATCATTGACCCATGCCGAGCTGGTTCCCAGGCTGCCAGATACATTGAGCACCAGTTCGTAATGTAGCACCTCCCCTATCTTTATATGACTCTCTCCTACAAACTTGGTCAGGGTTAGGTTGGAGGCTTGAATTACTGTGGTTGCCTGGGCGCCTGGTGTGGAGCGAACCCTACCCCTCTGATCTGAATAATCCAATGTTGCGCCATTCAAAAGCGCCAAGCCATCAGCGGCATCGCAATCCACACTCACTACCAGTTGCAAGGAATGGACTCCAGGCGAAACGTCCTGCAGAATCCAGCCAAGGGTCTGGCCGGTGATTGAATCATAAGCTTGGGTGCTGCTCAGATAGTTCACACCAACTGGCAGGGTATCGTTTACCCAGACTGTCAGAGCACTCTGGCTACCAGTGTTGTTGTACCAGATTGTGTAAGTTAGGATCTGGCCAGGGAGGGCAATTGCAGGTTCGACCCGCTTATCCAGAGTCATTGTGGGGGTCTGGACCAGCACCAGAGCATTATCAGCAGACCCTGCCTGCAGATTACCATTTGCATCTGTAAAGTCGAGCCAGACCGTGTTATTTAGCATCACTGTGTCAAGAGCCATATCGTCGTCCACTCTGGCAATTAGGGTTAGCTGATGGGTTCCTGGAACCACATCAGTGAGAACCCACCCCAGATCCTGGCCGCTCATGCGGTCATAGGGCAGTGAGCTACTGACATAGGTCATATTATTGGGCAGAGTATCATTGAGCCAAACTGTGCCGGCAATACCAGAGCCTGTGTTGTTGTACCACAGAGTGTAGGTTACCAGGCCGTTGGGTGGTACTGTATCTGTGTCGGCCATGTTCTCAACGCTAATGATGGGAGCTTGCACTGTCACATTGAACCAGGCTGTGGAGGAAGGCCTACTCCTGTTCATATCGTCCTTGTATTCAAGTTGAATCATATTGACCAGCACAGTACCATCTCCAAGACCGGGGGCGACTTGGACAATTACTTGAAGCTCATGGGGGAATGGTGTGGAGGAGAAGATCCAGTTATAATCCCCAACCCTGTTACTTTCTGCAGAACAGCTAAGATAGCTCACCCCATTTGGTAGGGTGTCATTGACCCACATCTGGCTAGGCACTCCCCCACCAGTGTTGTTCAACCATATTGTATACTCCAGCAGGTCGCCAGGAGTAACATATTGAGTGGGGGCTCCTTTCTCCACTGTTAATATCGGCTGGGCCACAGTGGTTACAGCCTGGGCATCCTCGGAATCTATTCCCAACCCTGTGGTGAAAGCGTCCATGTGTACACTATTTACAAGGGTGTCATCCTGAACAAGAAACTCATCCACAAGAACCGTGACTGTCAGCAAGTGGGGGCCAACATCAACGTTGCTGAATGTCCAGTTCCATTCTCCAGTTCTGGCGCTTTCTGAGTTAGAAGTGACAAAGGTCACACCCATGGGAAGCGAGTCATTGATCCATACCTTGGAAGCAGGAATGGTGCCGGTGTTGTTGTAGTAGATGTTATATGTTATCTGGCTTCCTGGCGGAGCCGTTGCAGGAGCGGTCTTGACAAGGGTCATGCCGGGTGCTCCGACCCAGAAGGTACCATGCCCATAGGACGTTACACCATTGCCCTCGTAAGCTGTTATGTTGGCTGTGTAAATACCAGCCTCGGCACCCATAGGAATAAAATAGTTGTACTCGTAAATTCGCGGGCTTTGGGAGTAGATTGGCATAACGATACTGTTGTATATCACGCCATCAGAGGGGTCGGTCAAGCGTAGGGTTGCAAGAACGATATCGTAGTCCCCGAAAGGGTCTGTAACATAGGCTCTTATACTGATAAGATGGCCCTCATCAAAAACCTCGCTCTCCTGGTTCTGCTCATTGAAGGATCTTACCCATTCCACCTCAATGTAGGTGTCAGTAGGCAATTCCAACCTGGACATCCTGGTCGTGGAATCATACACTACATCCACGTTCGAGATGAGACCGCCATCGTGGAGCACCTCCAGCAATAACTTGATCTGGCTACCTGCATCGATCCAGGAACTGACAGGTATATTGAAAGTATTCCAGCCGTCACCAACGTTGATGAGACTGGCTCTGCCAAGCTCGACATCATCGTCATAGATCATCGCCCTTACATCAGGGTCATTGACAGAATTTTGCAGGTAAATTATTGCTTGAGCCGTACCCTGGACATGAAAATCGCTATTTAATGGAGGCATCAACTTCCAGACATTATCCTCCATCAATGTATCGTACTCCTCCAAATTCGTTGTTGTCGAAATGGTGCCTGTGGGCTCCAGTCTATTGAGCATGTCATCTGCGCTATTAGAGTAAGGGTGAAGGTAAAGCTCCTTGATGACGCCTGGAGGGAATGGAGTATTGGTGGTTGCTTGAACAGTTGCACTGATGTTCAGGTCGGCCCATGACCTGGCAGTGAGAACGGTCAGGTCCAGTGCTCCTTGGTCTGTTGCGCTCGGTACGAATTTCTTGAGTAAGACATTGGCAGATGCGCCACTGCTCAATTGCAGGTCTGGAAGTCCGTTCCCGTTCGAGTCGTACAACTGATCCACCCAATCCCACAATCCATCACCGTTGGAATCGTAAGATACCCTGACTCCAGACATCCAAAGCTCTGAGCGCCAGCTTTGAGAAGATGCACCAACTAACAGATCGTAATTATCCAGCTGTATGCCAGTGTTTTCCAAGGTGAAGACATGATCCGCTTCTAAACCGGCTGGCACCTCCTTTTCGCTATCTGGATACATTGAAACACCCAGCTCGGAGACATAGAACTCTGAATTGCTGGTGTGGGTCACTCCATTGCCCTCCAGCCCTACAACTAAAACTATGTAAGTCCCACCAATTGCTCCGCCATCCAGAGCATGGTCCCATCTAAATTCCCTCCAGAAAGGGAGAGTCCCAGGGTCCTCATCCACCGTTGCCATTGACTGGTCTAGAATAATTGGAGCTCCCAACGGATCCAAAATGGTCACTGTGGCTGAAGATATGTCATATGCACCGAACGGGTCGGTCACATTGGAGTTTACCCGAACGGTCTGACCCGGGTAGAAATGAATCTTTGGATAATTCAGCTCGTCAAAGGTCCCGACATCCTGGACGTTGATGAAGGTGGGAGTAAGCAATACCATTCGTGAGTCAGAGAAAGAGGATGAATAATGAATGTCTACTCCGTTTGTAGCCTGATTGGTGGAAATGTCCAGCCTCATGCCATTGCCACGATCCACCAGGTGGTCTGTCTCCGGTAATGTGAAGGTCATCCAGTCGTCATATCCAGCAGGAACGTTCTGGCTCATCCGGGCAATATCTTCAGTGCTTCCATCAGGGAGAAATTCCCTTAGCCAGACCGAGAGAGTATTGACAGTTGTTGCATCTGCGACCAAGCGGAGGGTGACATTGATGGTGTCCAGTAATCTAAGCTCTGAACCAGCCCCAGGGAACATGTAGGATGTGAATGGGCTTGCTTGGGTCAGAGTGTGAAACTCCCCGACTCCTGTTGGATAGGTTCGGTTGAACACCTCTCTTGTTGATGTTAGGTCTAGTATGGAAACAGGAGCACTGGATCTATGAAGATACAGCTGTTTCTCCTCCATTCTCTCTGGCCTGACCTGAATTGAGCATAGGTCCATGGGTGAGAAGGTATTGAATGCTTCATCGCGGCCTTGAGCCCATGCCCTGTTCTGGTGCTCGCCAAAGTCCGATTGCTGGGTGGGTGTTGCAGTGAAATTGAGGTATAGAGAAGTAGAACCTGGAAGGTCCTTTACCAACCGCCAGGTAAGCTGGCTTCCAGATTGAACGGGCTCGGCATTGGAGCCACTGAGGCTTGGACTTCCATCCCCGAACTCTATCATGGTGGCACCAGGCAGATAATCCCATCCAACAGGTAGCATATCAGTTATGTTAATGTCCTCCACCTGGTGCGCTCCGGTGGTTACAACAAGCTGGAAACGGACAAGCTCCCCTCTATGGGCGAAACTAACGTTGGAGGTCTTCTCGATCTCAAGCATGGACTCCATCCAGTCCTCATAGAACGGAAGGACGGTGTACCCGAAATCAAAGCTGGGGTCGCCGGTTTCCTGATTTGAGCCAACACCGTATGTCACTGCAAATGGCTTATCAGACCATAGGTGGGTCATGGCACTGTCTCTGGCCAGCCAGCTCTCATCAGAGCCATCGAGCTCATTGAGGTCGTCGGCTGTAACTACATACTCCAGCCTGTTCAGGTAATGGCTCTCATCAGCAACCCCATCGGCATCGAAATCCACATACACGATGGTGGCATCCTGCACCGGCGTGATCCAAAGAGGCTGGGTGTGGTCCCCCTGGAAATAACTGTTTGTGGGATTGGGAGCAAAGGGAATGAAATACTCTGTGTTCAGGAGGGTGGCATCCACTGCCTGAAAACCAAAGTCGTCAACAGGCGAGCCTGAATCAGCGGCTCCGAGCATCCAGATCCTATCAGTTGGGTTGTCGGTGTAGACGTGTATTGCTGAATCCTGGGGAGCTGAATAATTGAAATAGACCTCGCCAGCTGTAACATGGACTGTCTGGATACCGGTCCTGTCCTCGAAATGAACATCAGTGTCCTGATAGGCATAGAGGTACAATCTGGGTTGCTCCAGCCTGTTACCCCATGGTGGGGCACCAAAGGTCCTGAATTGGGCAGATACCGGGATGTAATAATCGTTCCCAAGGGCTCCGTATGGAGTCAGGGTAAATGACCTAGCATCAATGGACTGGAGGCCAGAGGTAAAGAGGCCTGCCTGGAAACTCTTGTTACCAGAAAGTATTGTGCCCTTTTCCACTGATAAATGGGTGTAGGACTCGCCTCTGTCCAGATATATATTCAGGGTGCCACTGGTGGGCTGGATGAGCTTGATCCTTGTATAGTCATCAAAGGCCTGGATTATAAGGGAGGTGTAGTTGGCATCCATGGCTCCCAGACCTGGGCTGTGATAGAGGTCTTCGCCAAGGGGAACGACATAGCTTGTCTGGCCCGAGCTTACAGGGTATTGCTCCCAGCATCCAGCCATTCTTCTGCCCACGCTCATCCTCTCCTCCGGGTCAAGGTAGTTGCCATAGTACATAGGCCAGCCCACACGCACCATGAACACAGGCCCTCCAGCTGTAAAGAAACGGTCTTGGCCTGAAACTCCCAGGCTTCCTGCAGTATAACCGGTGTCATCATGCCCAAGCTCCAGTACCTCACCGCGCTCCAGCACGAACTCGGCATCATGGCCGCTAAATGTTGCTGGGTCAAAGCCATAGCCGTTCTCGTATTCGTCCAGGTAGATAGTGACCTTGCCGTAGGCAGAAAAGCTTATCGATGCCCCTGCTGGCTCATCTGGGTTAATGTTATCACCTGTACCCCATTTGCTTGAAAAATAATTATCCCAGTCATTGTACATAGCCATCAGCTGGTTATCGTTGCCGGCCTCGCTTGGGTCGTCGGTGTCGTCGCCAAGCACGTAGTATTCCTGGTATCCACCTTTGGTGTAAACCTCATAGGCAACGCTTGGGTCGTCATAGAAGACCAGGCGCTCGCCATCCCTAAACCAATCCATTTGGGTGCCATCGATGCGCTGAACCCTGTCTATCCCAACTGTGACTGGCACCTTCATCTCCATCCTATACCATGCCCCATCCAGCTTATTTTCAAGATTCAAAGTGAGCTTCCCAGTACTGGCATCAAAACTGCGCGATGTGCTGGTAAGACGCGCATCATGGGGAAGGCCGTATGCATCAGCAAGCTGCCAAGCCAAACCAGGCTTATCCTCCAGCTGGAACTCTACAGGTCTTCCTGAGCTCTCTACCAATCTCCCTCCTGAACTCTCTCCCAGTCTCCCTTGGGTCGCTTGTGCATTTGGTTCATTCAGGGCCCCCGTGCTTTCGGCGTCCAAGTATCTAGCGTTGATTGCTGACATGCCCAGACCTGGGGCCAGGCTCTCTAGAAGAGCAGGATACTCGAAACTACCAGATTCTCCACCTAGTTCGCCAGAATACTCCAGACTGCTTGAATCACCATCAGGCCCACCATGCAGCCACCCCATCAACCAGTAGGTGGATGTGTCCGGATCATAGGCAGCGATCACGTCTTCGAGGCTAGCAGATATGAATGGGTCTTGACTATCGTCCCAGGATATGGGAAGGGCGGTAATGGGATTGATCAATGTCACTGCCACCAGAAGCAGCAGCAAACTCCTCGCTCCGATTTTCATGGTTCCATCATCATCTCCGATCCGTTTTCCAAACCCCTACCGAATCATCAATGTATTGGTAATCATTGCCTAGCTTATCAATGCAATGGTTATTATTGTATTATGCCCATCACAATGGTATTCAATACAACATCAATAATATTCTTGGTATTGTTATTAATGGTTTGTGGTACGTATAATGGATAGTGGATCAGGCCTTGATACACGTTAGAGGAATGGTAGCTAAGCCTTCTGGGGCTCAAAAGCGAGGATTGGGGTCCATCCCGATTCAGAAAGATTGAACATATAAGAACAAATTAGAGACAATTTCCGATATCAGCTCTCCATTTGTTGTTGGGCCTATGAGGCACCCTCTGCATTATCTTTAGAAGGTTATGGTCTTTCTCAACAACTTCTAAGTCGCTTGCCTTGATAAAGTAAAAATCCCAATTCTCAGTCTGGTTGAAAGTGCATACCGCCAGTATGTCAAAGTAATCCACACGGTAGCTTCTTGTGTTGGAGCCATCCTTAGAGTTTCTCGTCTTCTGGATTTCTACCTTGTAAGACGGGATTTTTTTATAGACTTCGTTTCTCAGGTTCTTGCACTCAATCTGGTAGGTGCGACCTCGATATTCACATGTGAAATCAGGTAGGCCATCAACGTCTACCCACTCCATATTCATTATTTTTCCCTCCTCTTCCAGTTTGAGCAAATAACGATGTAGGTACAACTCGGCAAGTTTGCCTTTGACATCAACCTGTGCCCGGAATCCTGCTA
>JAUVCJ010000246.1 GCA_030595765.1 Thermoplasmatota archaeon
CCTAATTTATATTGGACTTTAGGTGGTCAATATGAGAAAAAAATCATGGATTGTAGTTCTGTGTCTACTGATGTCAGGCATGATGCTGGTTCCAACAGGAGCAGGTAGCGACTACTTTACAAACTGGCAGGAAGGTGACGAGTTCGAAATAACTGGTCATTACTTCAGCGAAGAGTATTGGACAAAGGACCAGGTAACCAACACAACCGATAACGGCGACTTGGTCAGCTTCACAATGTCGTATGTCAACAAGAACAATGTCCAGGCCTTTATGGTTGCCCTGCATCATGTTGAGAACTCAGAGAACGGCACCGGAGTTTTGCCATACCAGATGTTCGGCATGCATTATTTCACGCCTGAAGGGAGGGAGGTATTCATGAGTGCACTTCTTGCCTTCCTGTTCGCCTACAATGACACTAACGGCAACGGAGTGCCGAATACAAAGGATGGCGAGGAATTCTTCTATATCATACCATTCGGTGCTGCTGAGGCGCTAGACGATGCAAACATCATCGATGGAAGCACTTATGTTCCAGAGACCGAGGTCATAGAGGCCCATAAGCTTGGTGAGGGACACTACCAGTTCGGGATGAGATACAAGAACCTCTACGCATTCGTAAGCCAGAACCCATTGCTATCCCTAATGATTAAGACAGGTTGGGTTGCCAAGTTCTCAGAGCTGGCGATCACCTATGATATCAAATTCTTGGATGATGGTACAGTTGTTACCGAGACCTACTACACTATTGGCCAGGTAACAGACCTATGGGCATTCATCGGCGGAATCCCAATATCGATCGATCCCCAGGGCATGGCTGATACTATGGGAGTAGGTGCAGCTCATTACGTAAACATCTTCACCTCAAAATACCAGATCCAGAACGAGACTGGCAACGCCATTAACACAAACATACAAGACCCGGTCGAGGGGAAGATCGTGGTTGGTGTGGGCGACAACAATGAATGGGCATTTTCCATTGGCTTCCGAGGCGACTACGACCTTCTGGATGAGGGAACTGACCCCTACACGGCAATGGAAACAGACCAAGCGGCCTATAACATGATACTGGAACCTCCAAGACTTTTAGACCCATCCTCGCTTCTGGTGGCTTGGCAGCTTGGATTCTCGGCAGGAGTGTTTTCCACATTCGCCTATGGCCTTAGCGACAATATCCAGGCCAATTACGATAGCCCCATGGATCTGACAAAGAAGAGCTTGAACCCTCTGAACCAGAACGGATTCGGCTCCAAGGCTCTATGGTACGCTGTTATGTTCCCATCCTGGGATGGATACAGGGTCGAGCATGACCCGGTTTACACCGCTTACACCAGCAGCGTTGGCGCAGTAGACACCCCTCAGGAGAGCGTTCCAGGCTTCGAACCCGTCCTATTGATCGGGGCTCTGGTCATCTTAGCCATTGTGGACCGACGCCGAAGATATGCGTGAATGAAATTTGGAGATATCCCTGATTGGATTACTCGAAGGAATTGTTTGAAAGGAGCAATAGAATGAGAATCGTTGTGGCAATAACTGGTGCCTCTGGAGCCTTATATGCCAGAGGTTTACTTGAACATCTATCAGATACAAGTAATGTCACAACTGACCTGGTGATGTCAGTTGATGGACTCAAGCTCATGGAGTACGAGGTAGGTCTTGGAAGGGGGGATATTGAGTGTTTAGCCGATACTGTTCACGATAACGCCAACCTGGCCGCCTCTATAGCGTCAGGAAGCTGTAGATTCGATGCAATGGTGATTGTGCCCTGCACTGCCAACACCTTTTGTAAAGTGGCTGCCGGGATCGCAGACAACCTGATTTCACGCACAGCCTCCAATTGCTTGAAGGAGGAACGGAAGCTCATCATTGTTGCAAGAGAGACACCACTCTCGTTGGTGCAACTAAGAGCTCTTACCACTCTTAGTGAGGCAGGAGCAACCATAATGCCTGCCTCACCAGCCTTCTACCACTTACCCGAAGGGCTAGATGGGTTAGCCGATTTCATGGTTGGACGAATTCTTGATGCGTTGGATCTCCCACACGATCTGTTTCCAAGATGGGATGGCTACTAAGCAACTCAAATACTTTAATCAACACTGAGCCAATGCTTAACTTGACAAGAGTGGGCAGCTAAAGGCTAAATTCAATCAACATTGGTGCAATGCTTAGCCTGGCAAGGTTTAATTAAGAACAAACTTTGTCTTGGCTCCAATGTCCGAAAGGCGAAACCTTTTCAGTGGCACTGTATGGGTGTTTCTAGGCAGCATCGCCATATTCTTCATAGGTTTCGGCCTCAAGACCATTATCGTCAGGTTCGTAGGCAGTGAGGGATTTGGCGTCTACACCCTGGTATTCTCCATCATGGGCCTTTACTTGATAGTTGGTGACCTTGGAATATCAAGCGCCATGTCGAAATTCATTGCTGAGGACAAGGACAATCTTCAACGCATCAGAAGAATAAGCCGAAGCGGTATCCTTATTGCTTCACTTCTAGGGATGGGGCTTTGGTTACTTGCTTTGATCTCATTGGATTGGGTTGCAAAAGTATTCAATATGGAGGATTACAAACACATTCTTATCATTGCCACCTTTACAATACCATTTGGCATCCTTCAAAGCTGTATTTTCGCCATCGTAATCGGAACCAGGAGGATGGAGCTTCTTTCCTCATTTCTCGTCCTCGGCAACCTCTTCAACCTTGGCCTAATATCTCTATTACTCTGGTTGGGCTCAGGTGTTTGGGGTGTGATCCTAGGGGATTTGCTTTCCACTACACTCCAGGTTATTATTTTCTTTATCATCCTTAAGAAATATATCGCTAGGCCGAGACCTAGAAAATATCCCATCAGGCGCCTGCTGAAGAAAATGATTGGCTTTGGTGTGCAATTAAAGGCTGCAACCAATATAGCCTCACTGATTTTCAGAATTGACATTATATTCCTGGGCTTCTTCATTACAGACAAGACAGCAATTGGCACATACGCCCTGGCTGTGGTGCTGATGCATCTGCTTTGGCAGTTCCCAGACAGCCTAAGCCGGGTGGCATTTCCGGCAATATCAGAATACTGGGCAAAGAAGGAATATAAGAGAATTGGG
>JAUVCJ010000162.1 GCA_030595765.1 Thermoplasmatota archaeon
ATACCCTTCATACCGGAATACAGTCCACTTCCGCCGATTATCGCATACATGTTCTCACTTCTTTCTCCAATTTATGCCTGGATATAGTCAAGAACCAAACATATAGGACGCGAATGGCAATCTCCGATTTGTCACGAACAAGCACACTTGCTTGCGAGTAAATGCTCCAAAGGAGCATGCCATGAGTCCGGGCTTGAATGTGCCCAAGATTTGAATTGATTCTTGACTATGTGTGGCACACGTTATCATTTGTCCAAAATGATAAGTGCGCCACTATAATAAAGATGTTGCAATCATCATCACTCAGTTCTTCCATCCTTTTTTGCCAGTGCCTTCAATGTTTCGACTCCAGCAGTAAGGCAGTCAAGTTCGGCCTTATCCATATCATCCTTATGCAGGACCTCGCCTGTCTTTCGGTTTGCGTACACTGCGCAAATTGCACCGGCACGAACAGAGCCAATTCCAGCAAGTGTTAGAAGAACTGATGCCTCCATCTCCATGTTTTTTACACTGGCCCTCTCCAGATCGTCAAGTAACCCAATGTTGTTGGAAACAAATGGGCCAACACTCCTACCTTGAGCTCCATAGAACCCTGGAGCCGTTGCAGTAATGCCAAGGTGGTGGGCAAGTCCAAGTCTATTACAGGCCGAGTCCAGCTCTGCTATGAGCTCATGATCCGCAACAGCAGGAAAGCCATTGGGAACAAAGAATGATGTGGTATTCTCAAGCCGGACAGCACCAGTTGTGATAACCAGGTCTCCAGGGGTAATATTGGATTGAAGTGCGCCGCAAGACCCAACTCTTAGCAGTGTAGGGTTTTTTACAATGGAAAGTAGCTCAATAACAGCAATCTCTGTGTTGTCTGGGCCAATGCCTGTAGCCATGATGGACATTCTCAGACCACCTACAAGGCCGGTAAACGTTAGAAACTCCCTGTAACCCTTTTCAAGCTCGACCGTGTCCATGAATTCTTCAGCAAACCTTTTGGCTCTGGATGGATCTCCGCATAATAGGATATGATCCCCAACATCACCTGGAGATAAACCAATGTGATACTGCTCTCCCTGGCCTGTCGACATGTCATTGACATCTACAATCTCCTTATCATTCCTTGGCTTCACCCTATTCGTTTCACTCATTGGTCTCACCTTGATAGGTTTCATTCATTAGTTTCACCCTAATCGGTCTCGCCCTGCAACTTTCTAATCCAATCAATGCCAATGTCAACCAGCTTTTTAGACATTGATTTTGTTCTTGCATCTGAATATACCCGCAGAACCTGCTCTGTGCCTGAGGGTCTGATAAGCAGCCAGGCATCCCCCTCAAAATGGAATTTAAGACCGTCAAGGTCAGAGTGTCTGGTTATTAAACATCCCTTTGAATTTGAAAATGCATCAAATTCCTTGACTTTGCTACATGCAAGGCCGAATATCATCTCTATCCCCTCTTTTTCATGTTCAAGGCTCTGTTTGGCCTGGTAATAGCCTGGAAATTCAGAGACCAGCTTTGAAAGGGACACATTTTCTCTTGCAATGATCTCAAGCAACCGGATTGTGCTCATGAGGCCGTCGCACCATGGGCCGATGTCCATGAAAAAGTACTTGCCAGACTCCTCATAGGCAAAATCACCGTCATTGAGCAGAAGTGAATTGGATATCTCAGCCTGGCCTATCCTGCAGAACAGATGCTCAAGTTTATTCTCCTTGCATGTTGATATGATCAATCCTGAAGAATTAACTGGAGTAACCACCTTCTGTCCATGGTTAAGAAGATATTTAGCGAATAAGGCCCCGATAACATCTTCTGATACCACATTGCCCAGCTCATCTATGAAAACAGCTCTGTCGGCGTCCACATCCAACCCCACCCCCAGGTCGCATCCTCGCTCGCTCGTCATTCTGCTGGCTGTTAGAAGGGTGTGCTTCCTTGGTTCGGATGGGCGGTCTGGCTTTGGGTCAGGTCGATCATTGACCCGGTCCACCCTGACTTCCATTGCTTCAAGAACATTGCCAAGCAAGATCGCTGCGGTGCCATTGGCAGGGTCAACCACCACTCTGAACCCATGGTTCGATATTGTTTTCAGGTCTATATGTTCTCTCAGATGATCCCGGTAAGTCGTCAAAGCTCCAGGATAGACCCGATGAACCCCGATATTCTCTGGTAAGACTGAGCTATCTCCCTTGGGGTTGTTCATCAGTTCTTCTACCCTGCGAGTCTTCTCTAGGTCTAGGCATGCTCCATTGGAGTCTATGAGCAGGATACCGTTCCTGTCCCAATGGGTGTGTGAGCCTGTGATCATAATAGCTCCAGCTGCCTGGGTCTGGACTGTGCATACACAAAGAGCTGGAGTAGGAAGTATGCCGCAATCAACAGGGCTTATACCACCGCTTGCAAGGCCTGAGCTGCAAGCCTCCAACAGCATCCTTGAGCCGTAACGAGTATCCATGCCAAGTAGCACTTTTCCCTTATGCCCAAGCAACTGAGTGTATGCCCTGGCAATTGCCAATGCCAGTTCTGGAGTTAGTTCGATATTGGTACTGCCTCGAATTCCTGCAGTGCCAAAATGTATCGTTTCAGTCATTTTTAACCTCTGAAATATTCTGCCCACTCAACGAGAATTAAATCCAGCCATTATCTTTGGCCCGGAACTCGTACCAATTCTGTTGGCACCCGCTTCTATGCATTCAAGTGCAAAATCAAGGGCCTTGATGCCTCCCGCTGCCTTCACTCCGAAGTCGATGCCAACTGTCTTTCTCATTAGCATAATGTCCATGAGTTTGGCACCATTGGATCCAAAACCAGTTGAGGTCTTCACGAACCTTGCTCCAGATCTCTTTACGATGCTGCAGGCCTCAAGTATCTGATCAGGAGTTAGAAAACAGGTCTCGATAATGACCTTCACGCACCCCTCCCCATTCGAAGTGGCCTCTCGAACCGCATCTACAACTAAAAATATGTCATCCAGCACAAGATCGCTTCGCCCTTCCAGTAGTGCACCAATATTCATTACCATATCTATCTCGGTGGCTCCAAGCAGTATTGCTCGCCTGGCCTCAAGTGCCTTCACAACGGGTTCTGATGCGCCAAGGGGAAACCCCACTACAGTACAGACATCGATATTGTGATCTATTAGCTTATCAGCCGCAAGAGATATATGACTTCCGTTTACACAAACAGCTCCAAAACCATGGTCAATGGCTTCCTGGCATAGCTTTCTTATGTCATCCTGGCTTGCGACAGGCCTAAGATCTGTATGATCTATTATCCTGGCTAGTTCAGCACCTTTTATCTCCATTGAATTTGCCACCTATGTGCCCAGGTAACAGGCACACAATTGAGGTAAAGGGCGCCTACATTATCAAGCTTGCTTCTTTAGCGTAAATAAAGTAAGAATCACACCCCGCACCTCTAAGAAAGGAAAAAAATAAGAGAAAAGAAAAGATTGGTAAAAACGATGGGTAAAAACAAGGAAAAAAACAAAAGAAAAAGGAAAGGATTGGGAAATGTTTAAGAGAGTCTGGTAGAACTGGCGTTTAGAGTGTTTTTACATCCCCATTCCGCCCATTCCACCCATACCACCCATTCCGGCCATTGGGTCGGCACCGTCCTTGGATGGTTTGTCCACTATCGCTGCCTCACTTGTGAGGAGCAGACCAGCGGCCGAAACGGCATTTTCCAGAGCCAGGCGAACCACTTTTGTTGGGTCAATAACACCATCTGCGACGACATCACCGAACTTTAGGGTAGCAGCATTGAAACCATAGTTTCCTTCATGGGAAAGTATGTTCTCGACAACAACATCGCCGTTCTCGCCTGCATTCTGGGCAATCCAGCGAGCTGGAGTACGAATGGCTTTTGCTACGATTTCCACGCCATGGGCTTCATCGCCGTCGAGCTGGAGTTGCTGGAGTGGTTTGATGCAACGAAGTAGTGCGACACCGCCTCCTGCTACAACACCTTCTTCGGCAGCAGCGCGAGTTGCGTGAAGTGCATCATCCACCCTGTCCTTCTTTTCCTTAAGTTGGGTCTCGGTAGCTGCACCGACCTTGATGACTGCAACACCGCCAGAAAGCTTTGCAAGGCGCTCCATGAGTTTCTTGCCATCGTAATCTGAGCTTGAGTTCTCGATCTGGGCCTGCATCTGCTTTATTCTGGCTGCAATGTTCTCTTTGTCGCCAGCTCCATCTACAAGTGTGGTGTTATCCTTGTCAACCACCACGCGCTTGACCCGTCCTAGATCCTCCATCTTGGTGTTTTCCAGTTTAAGACCGGCATCCTCACTGATTACTTTGCCACCAGTTAGTATTGCTATGTCTTCAAGCATGAGCTTTCTGTTATCGCCAAAGCCTGGTGCCTTGACAGCGCAGACATTAAGAGTTCCTCTGATCTTGTTCACGACTAGAGTGGCCATTGCCTCTCCTTCGATGTCTTCAGCAATGATTAAGAGCGGTTTGGCGGCTTTGACAACGTTCTCAAGTACTGGGAGTAGATCCTTCATGTTTCCGATCTTTTTGTCGTGGATCAGCACATAGGCATCTTCAAGCTCTGCAATTACCTTCTCAGCATCAGTTGCAAAGTATGGTGATACATAGCCCTTGTTAAACTGCATGCCTTCAACAACATCTACTTCGGTCTCGAATGAATTGCCCTCCTCGATTGTTACGACACCGTGGTCGCCAACCTTCTCCAGGGCTTCAGCAAGGTTCTTACCAATTTCAGTATCACCATTGGCTGCAATTGTTGCAACCTTCTGGATATCTTCACGACCTTTGACATCGTTGCTCATGTTGGTCAGTTCTTTTCGAACTACCTCTAGAGCTTTTTCCATTCCCCTTTGTAGGTAGATAGGGTTTGCTCCGGCAGCTATATGTTTTGCGCCTGCATGTGCAATTCCTTGGGAAAGCACACAGGCTGTAGTTGTACCGTCTCCCGCATCTTTGCCGCTCTTTTCTGCAGCTTCTCTTACAAGTTTGCAACCCAGATCCTCGACTGGATCCTCAAGCTCGATCTCCTTTGCAACAGTTACGCCGTCCTTGGTGACCTTTGGTGAGCCCCACTTGGAACCTATGATGACGTTGCGTCCCCTGGGTCCAAGGGTGGTTCTGACGGACTTTGCTATTTTGTCAACACCCTTAAGCATAGCTACACGGGCGTCCTCATGAAAATACAGTTCTTTTGCACTCATTTTTATCCCTCATAAATTTAATTGTTTGATTATTTCTTCATCGTTCGATCTCTATTCGATGATGCCATAAATGTCGTCTTCTTTCATCAGAAGATATTCCTTGCCATCTATCTTGATCTCATTCCCGCCCCATTTGCCATACAATACCTTGTCTCCTGACTTTACCGTTAGAGCATCAATGGTACCATCATCTCTGCGCTTGCCAGGGCCAACGCTTACGATAAGGCCTTGGGTAGGCTTTTCCTTGGCAGTGTCAGGTATTATAATTCCGCCTGCAGAAACCTGTTCCTGTTCTTCTGTCCTTTCGACCACAACTCGGTCTCCAAGTGGTTTAAATCCAATTGTCATTTGTCTCGAACCTCCATCTTTCTCATATTGTGACACTGCATATTTGAAGATTGCATCAGGGCCAGGTAATTCTGGCTCATTGAACATACGCAGGTCTGGAGCCGACCATATA
>JAUVCJ010000236.1 GCA_030595765.1 Thermoplasmatota archaeon
CATTGCGCTTCGGCGAGAGTTCCACTCATATCCAGAGACCATGTGGACAGAGTTCTGGACAACTGCGCGGGTATGCGACATACTGGAACCACTGGGATTTAAGCTACAGGTTGGCAAGGTGCTCTTCAAGGATGATATCAGGCTGGATGTACCCCCTCAGGATGAAATAGAGAGGGCATACTCCGAAGCCGAGGCCAGAGGTGCGAACCAGAAATGGCTGGAACAGATGAAGGGAGGTTACACCGGCGTGGTAGCAAGCATCAAGACCGGCAAACCTGGACCCAAGATAGGCTTCAGGGTTGACCTGGATGCGTTACCAGTAAAGGAATCAAGGGGACAGGGTCACTTCCCTGCGGACCAGGAATTTGCTACCATCAACGGCAATATGCACGCCTGCGCTCATGATGGCCATATCACTGTGGGTTTGGGGCTGGCAAGGCGCATAAGTGAGAACCTCGCCGACCTGACAGGGGAATTTGTCATAGCATTCCAGCCTGCTGAAGAAGGCGGCGGCGGTGGAATTGTCTTTGCCGAGCTAGACCTAATAAAGGAACTGGATTATTTTACAGCCCTTCATTTAGGGATATACTCCCAAAGGAACATCATTTGTGGGCTTTCCTTCCTGGCAATGAAAAAGCTAACTGCGACATTCAGCGGTAGAAGTACACATGCAGCCAACACTCCTGATGAAGGGGCCAACGCCCTGCTGGCAGCCACAACCGCAGTCAACAACCTCTACTCCCTGCCCAGGCATAAAGATGGAGCTTCCAGGGTGAACGTGGGCCAGTTCGAAAGCGGCAATGCCCACAACGTGGTCTCAGACCATGCAAAATTCAGCTACGAGGTACGTGGAGTTGCCAACCATATACTGCAATTCATGGATGTCAGCGCAAGAAAGGTCATAGAAGGAGCCGCAGGGATGCATGGTTGCACTGTCAAGGTTCACGAGGACGGCGGCTACATCAATGCACCAAACTCCCCCGGCATGATGGCCATCATCAAAAAGGCAGCCCAGGCAAGCGGCATACCAGATGGAGCCATCATCGACGAGTATTGGGTAATGGGTTCTGAGGATGCAACGTTCATGATGGAAGCCATCCAAAAATCAGGCGGCCAGGCCAGCTATATGTGCATAGGATCCCCTACAAGAGGAGGGCATCACAACGAAAGGTTCGACTTCGACGAGGATCTATTGCTGGTTGGTGTGGATGTGATGTGGAAAGCCATCGAGGAGCTTTCAAGGCTCCAGGGCTAGAGCCATCTGCCAGGTCCCTTCTATAACACCACCGATCTTGGCTTGCCTCTCCTGGACCATCTCAAAGCCCTCTCTCTCGTAGAACCTGATTCCAGCCTCGTTCTTCACATCAACATCCAGGACTATCCTGGTGCATCCAAAGTCTCTGGCTAGCCTTCTGGAGTTCTCGATCATAAAGCTGCCGACCCCTTTGCTTCTGTGCCCTTCTGCAACACAAATATTGGACACATAGAAATCCTCAGGTTCAGGGCCCATGGTGATCAACCTTTTGAGAGCTGGCACCACGAACAGAACGAACTTGAAGGACTGGATGGCTCCGAAGGTCTTGAGAAATACCTTCCCGTCATCCTTATGCGTTTGACTTCCAGGATATGCTACCAGAACACCAAGGGTCTGCTGTCCCTCCTGGGCGATGTATACATGCTCCATGCCAAAGGAGTTGCCACCCAGGATCATCATCTTCTTAATTCGCTCATATGCAACTGGTGTCTTTCCGAACACATGAACAGATAGCTCCACTGAGGCATTGTAGATGAGCCTAGCAACCTCATCCAGGCCATGGGTCTCAATATTCAATTCAACAAAGTCCATCATAGCTGAATCGATTTGCAGGTAATAAATAGCTTGGTTCATTGAATGATTTTTGATTTTTGCTACATTGAGCCCACCCCTAGGGATTTTTCCGAACGAAATGAGGAAAAATCGGGTGAAATTGGGTGGAAAAGAGGGCAGATAAGATGAGGTCTATGGCATTGAGTATGCAAAAATCCGCATCGAGCGCGAGATGATAACCAAAGAGAACGCAGATGAGTGTCGGGAGCAGAGTGCTAATAAAACAACACATCGCTTGTAGCACACTTGGATGGCAGGCGAGAGCTTTCTGTTGCGAAAAAGGTTAGCCGCTTATCAGATTGTCCACTAATGGACGTTCATTCCAATATGATCCTAGAGCATCAAATCTTCTCATTTGATTCCAATACTCTGATAAATTTGCTCACCTCAACGTATACCTGGGCTTGTTTTCGAGTTCTCATTTCTTCTTTATCTGGTTCCATGAACCATGCTGTCCATGTCGGCCCTTCTGCCGTTTGCTTTCTGAACTTCTCTTTGATGCTATCAATACCCTCTATGGCTATTTCATCACCGAGTATGTGAGTTACTTCACTCGCTACCATTTCGGGGCTGTCGAGGCATTGGGATATTACACTGTAAATGTCATAGGCATCCTTTTCCTTGTATCTTTCTCCCAGGACTATTCCTTTCATTGCGAGGCATCCAGGAATATTTAGGATCTTTATCTCTGTCCGGGTCTCCGCTCCGTCTGGCAGCGTGCCTTCTATCTTTATTGATTCATGATATCTGAATGCCAGCTCACATCCTTTAGTGATCCGAGCTGGAAGGTCTGTCTGCACACTTCGATGCCTATGTTTCTTGCCTCTAAACCCTCGTGAAGTCAGAAAATCCACCTGTATGATATATTCAATCCCGTCTTTACCAGGAGGAGTTATTTTCAAGAAACTGAACTCTATGGGGTTGCCATATACGTCCTCTTTTTGTTCATATCCTCGTTCCTTGATTAATTTCACTATGGAAGCATATTCCTCTGATTTGATTTGTTTTGGATCGATGGCAAGATCAATGTCTATGGACCCTATGTGATGGAAATCTCCTCTTCCATGTTCGCGTATCAAGAGATATGGAACCCATCCCCCTACCAACACGATGGAGTCTCGATAGGTTTTTAGTGTCAGCACAAGCTCCAATAGAGCAGAGAAAGAAGCTTCGGTCAATCCAGGATCATATTTGTCTATAAGTCTGTCTGTCATTTATCAGACCACCATCTTTTCTTGCCTTAAGAAATCAGCCTGCTCCCGCCCTCTCTGTGGGTAATTATACAGGTCGAGATACAGCTGGAGATTCGATACAACAGTTACTCTTTTTACCCGTTGAGTATCAAAGAATACTCCATCATCAGTTGGATTCATCACATAGACGTTTCCACCGAACTCGATTGGAGTGAGGTCCAATGCCCTTTTCAATACCTCAAACTTGGTG
>JAUVCJ010000024.1 GCA_030595765.1 Thermoplasmatota archaeon
GCAGCCCACCCAGCAACCAACTCAGCAACAATACCAACAACAGTCCACCCAGCAACCAACTCAGCAGCAATACCAACAGCAGCCCATACAGCAACAACCAGTGCATCAGCCTGCCCAGCAATCTATTCCTGATTCTGTAGACATTAGAGTGCCCCTACACGCCCTACTGAATGGCACCACAGTTGGTTATCGTGATGTAAAACAGGTTGTCTGGTTGCCAGGAGAGAGTACTCAATCCATGGGTGAATGCAAGATAGAGAGGAACACAACAACCTACAAAGGAGAATTGTTCTTTACCCCGTACAGGCTGGTGTTTGTTGAAAAGTCAAGGATACTGGACTCGAACTGGATAAGCTTCTGGTGGAAACCAGACTTTGGTGGCAGGGTGTTTGAGGTTGAAGCTGGTGTAATCCGGCCTGCATTGTATCAATGCAAGGACATGATCCTCCAGATAGAGCAGAAAGGGATGCGCAGTTTCCCAGAACTTGCGATCGACCTTCTACAGCACGATAATACCCTGGCAAATCGAAACAAGTATTACAGGCCATGGAGGTTTCATCGCTCCGACCTACTTGTTCCCCTACAGCAGGCCAAGGCAAACGCCACCCCCATCAATGTCGCCACCCTGGGGGAGCACATAAACCAGGTTCGCAATAACATGCAGCAGTTCACATTCGGGCCTTGGGACTTCCATCTTGAGATGGCTATGAAAGCTCGATAACCAAATATGAATATGGCGCATCTATGAGCGTGCTGTTTGCTCAATAACAAATTATAAAGCAAATGCTGTTGATGAGTATGCCTGCTCAACCTGGCTTGGAGCGTTCAGAGGAATGCTTCAGATGACACGGACCATTGGCACAGCTACCAAGACCAAATGCCAGTTGGAAGGTGCAACCCACTGCGAGTATCTTCTTGAATGGGAGTAGGATACTACCCCAAACCAACGATATCGCAGATGCTAGGACATTATCTAACAGATTATGGGAGTAGAGTTACCACTACTATTGGGTGTTGTTGGAATGACATCAATTGATATCATCCCAGCGGTTGGCTAGGTGCAGATAGAGGATGCAGGATAGACCTGTTGGTTCGGTTACCAATTGGTTCAGTTGTATCCGTTGAACCGGTTGCTAATTGGTTCAGTTGTATTCTGTTGGATCGGTTACCAATGGGATCAGTTACCCAGATCCGCTATCAGATTGTTGAAGGTCAGGCTTGGGCGCATGGCTTTTTCTGCCATTGTATCATTTGGCAGGTAATAGCCGCCTACATCCACAGATTTTCCCTGTGCCGACATAAGCTCGGCGTTGATCTTTTCTTCATTGGCTGCAAGATTTTGAGCCAGTGCTGAAAAGCGCTGCTTGAGTTCAGCATCCTTGTCCTGAGCTGCCAGTTCTTGGGCCCAGTACATGGTCAGATAGAAATGACTTCCTCTGTTATCCCTTTCATTGACAACTCGTGAAGGCGACTTGTTACTCTCAAGGAACTTACCAGTTGCCTTATCCAGTGTGTCGGCCAGTATTTGAGCCCTGGGATTATTGGTTGTATTGCTCATGTGCTCCAGAGATACTGCCAGAGCCAGGAACTCACCAAGGGAATCCCACCTGAGGTGGCCTTCGGTCTGGAACTGCTGGACATGCTTGGGAGCAGAACCGCCTGCTCCGGTCTCGAACAATCCGCCGCCGTTCATCAATGGTACGATGGATAGCATCTTTGCGCTGGTCCCGACCTCTAGTATCGGGAACAGGTCTGTCAGATAGTCTCGAAGAACGTTGCCGGTCACAGAGATGGTGTCCTTGCCTTCTTTGATGCGCTGGCAGGAGAACTGTGTTGCCTCATTCGGGGCCATAGTATGTATCTCCAATCCATTTGTATCATGGTCCTGGAGGTAGCGGTTGACCTTCTGGATTAGCTGGGAATCATGAGCTCGTGTTTTGTCCAGCCAGAATATTGCTGGACTATTGGTGGCTCTGGCTCTATTGACTGCCAGTTTGACCCAGTCCTGAATAGGCAGGTCTTTGACCTGGCAGGCGCGCCAGATGTCACCCTCTTCAACGTTGTGCTCTAGCAATGTATTACCAGTTGCAGAAACAATGCGAACAGTTCCGGAGCCTGGGCAAAGGAAGGTCTTGTCGTGGGAACCATATTCCTCAGCTTTCTGAGCCATCAAACCGACATTGGGGACGGTGCCCATGGTTGTGGGGTCGAAGGCCCCATTGGCCTTGCAGAACTCGATGGTTGTCTGGTACACACCTGCGTAGGAGCTATCCGGTATCACGAATTTTGTGTCCTGAAGCTCTCCGTCCTTGTTCCACATCTTTCCAGAAGTGCGCATTGCCGCAGGCATCGAGGCATCGATGATGATGTCGCTGGGTACATGCAGGTTGGTTATTCCCTTATCAGAGTTGACCATTGCGAGTTTCGGCCTCAAGGCATAGCATGCCTGGATGTCAGCCTCGATTTCTGATCTTTTGTCATCAGGAAGCGCTGCGATTTTCGCGTATAGATCGCCAAGTCCGTTGTTGGGGCTGATACCAAGTTCATTGAATGTTGCTGCATGCTTCTCGAATACCTCTCTGAAGAATACAGAGACCACGTGACCGAATATGATTGGGTCCGAGACCTTCATCATGGTGGCCTTTAGATGCACTGAGAATAGAATGTCTTGGGCTTTTGCATCATCAATCTGCTCCTGGATGAATGCACGCAAAGCGCGCTTGCTCATGACTGTGGCGTCAACTATCTCCCCAGGCAAAAGGGCAGTCTTCTCTTTTAGAACCTTGACTGCGCCATCCTGACCTACGAACTCTATTCTGGCAATACCTGCGTTATCTTCCGATATCGTAACGGATCTCTCGTTGGAGCGAAGGTCTCCACTGCTCATGGTTGCGACATGTGCCTTAGAGGTGGATGTCCATTCTCCCATGGGGTGGGGATGCTTTTTAGCGTAGTTCTTCACTGAGTTTGGAGCCCTGCGGTCGGAGTTTCCCTCTCTGAGGACTGGGTTCACGGCACTTCCTTTGATAGCATCATATCTGGCCCTGATGTCCAACTCTTCTGGGGTTTGTGGGTTCTCTGGAAAATCAGGCAGGTTATAGCCCTTGCCTTGAAGCTCCTTAATGGTAGCTTTCAGCTGGGGGATGGAAGCGCTAATGCAGGGTAGTTTGATGATGTTGGCCTCAGGTTTCTTCACAAGGTCACCCAGTTCAGCCAGGTCATCACTGACTTTCTGCTCCTCAGTTAGAAGCTCCGGGAATTTAGCTGCGGTCCTTCCAGCCAGAGAGATATCCCTGGTCTCGACTGCCACGCCTGCAACACCGGTGAAAGCCTGTATCACCGGAAGCAGGGAGTAGGTTGCCAAGCCAGGGGCTTCATCTACTTTTGTGTAGATAATCTTGGATGTCAAATTTTTCAACTCCTTGATTTTTTCTCTTTTTCAATGTTTATCAGGATACTGTATCTAGTCCTAGATGGTGCATTCTCTAATCCTTCATGTATAGAATGTCGTCCCATGGATGTCTGTACATCGGCTGCTTCATTCTCTTCTGATCCAGGTGATGCCCCATGAATCCAATGCTTCTTCCCAGAACAAAGAGGCCGTTCAATGCGCCCATATTGATGTAGTTATCCGCGGTTTCCTTTGGGAATTCATTGCGAAGCATGTCAGCGAAGCATATTCCAATGCATCCATCTACATTGAGAATGAGGTTGTCACGCTTGGAAGTTGTGATCTTCTCGACCTCAACTGCATAATCGAGCAATGGAGTCAACTTGAAGTTCTTCTTCACGTAGTTCTTGATAACGGTCACCCTCATATCTGGATTATGGATGCTCTTGATGCGATGGCCTATGCCCTGGATGTTGACGCCTTTGGCCTTCATCTCATCAATGAACTCCTGTGGTGTGAGTCCTCTGTCATAGGCTGAAGAGAACATCTGGGCAGCACCATCTATTGCGCCTCCGAATCTAGGTCCGATGCAAAGCAGACCGCTCACCAGCGATGAAATAAGGTCCTTGCCAGCCCTGGTAGCGATTATGGTATTGTGCGCCCCTGAGACTGCAGGCCCGTGGTCAGCAACGACCATCAGCACGTTCTCGATGAACTTGCATGCATACTTGGGCATCAATTTCTTGAACCACAAAATGCTTAGAACTCCGCCAATTCCGATATCCTTCTTGAAAACATCAGATATGGACATATTGCCATAGTAAAGCTCCTCGCCTCTCTCATCGGATATGGTGGCAATAAAGCTTGAAGGTTTTCTTATGTCTCCACCTTTGATGGCTTTTGCATAATCCATAGGCATCTTGGGAGCATCTGACTCTGGTGCAGGCTTTATAACTCCGGACTTGACCAGTTTCTTATAGGTCAGGCCAATTTTCTGGGCATAGTCATCAAAGGAGTTGGGTACAATTGCGCCAGCCTTCTTCAATGCCTTGTTCTTGGCATCTGCTGTTTCGGCCTCACCATCTGCCTTTGCACCAGCGTGCCCGAATTGAACATCTGTCTTGAAGGCTTTTGCGCATGTTCCAGTGACCCACATTACCAGCGGCTTCTTGATCGTCTTTTTATTTAGAGCCTCGACAATATTATATTCATCTACACCGCCAACTTCACCCAAGCATACCAGCATCTTGACCTTGGGGTTCTTTTCATACCTTATGAGGTGATCCATCAAAGTGCTGCCTGGATACATGTCACCGCCAATGGCGATGCCCTCGTAGAGTCCATCGGTATTTCTGGCAATGATATTGTATGCCTCATTGGAGAGTCCTCCAGACTTGGAGACGAAACCAACTGACCCAGGTCTATTGAGCTTTGACTCAATGATGTTGTCAATTGTCCCAGCAGTGTTGCCGATCTTGAACGCGCCTGCCTGAATTCCGCCAACTGTTGCTGGCCCGATAATAACACGGTCCAATTTCTTTGCCTTGACGATAAGCTCCTTCATTCTCCTTTCTGGCACACCTTCGGCGATTATCACAATGGTCTTCAGCTGCTTTATCTCGAAAGCTTCCTCAACTGATTTTGGTGCTGACCTAAAGGATGCAAAACTGATTATCACATCCACGTTCTTATGCTTCTTAGCCGCATCTTTTAGGGACTTGAACACAGGGATCAATATCTCTTGAGGGCCAAAAAAGAACTTCTCAAGACCATCCTTACCAGTCGGGTTTATGATGGCTGCAACTGAGGGAGTCTTTCTATCACTGACATAATCAAAATCAAGCATTCTCTGGGTCGCTGCCACCTGCCTGTTGTAGATAAACGCCTGTGTAGATTTGTCGAAGAGCTCATAAGTATTCTTTCCGCTAGGTTTCTTACCAGTAGTTGTCTTTCCAGTAGTTGTCTTTCCGGCAGGTTTCTTTGCGATGGTGGATCTCTTGGTTGTCTTTTTGGCAGCCATTCTATTTCCCTCCTTTCTTCAGGGCCATTGAAACAATGTTCGTCATATGAGATTCTGGTCCATACACCTCAATGTCCAGGCCAATTTCCTCTTTTAGAGCCCCGATATTTTTCAACCCAGTAGCATAGTTCGGGCCTCCTCTCCGGACATATATCTTGACCTTCTGCTTCTTCAGCTTGTCACCGTATTCGCGAAGTGCTTTTATGATGCCTGTGAATGTCTTGGCAACATCTGTAAAGTTTGCGATGCCCCCACCAACGATCAGGAACTTTCCTTTTTTGTTCGGTTTCTTGGTCATGAGGTCAAGTATGGTCTTCGCATACAGGTAGGTGAATTCCGCATTTGGGTTGCCTGAATATTCACCATAATTAGCCATCTCTTCCATGAAACCCAGGTCGGTTATGGTGTCGGCGTAGATGACGGATGCTCCGCCTCCTGCGACCATGGTCCATATCCTTCCTTCTGGATTTAGAACCGTAAGCTTCAGGGAAGAGCCGGTCTTACCATCCAGCATATCGATATATTCCTCCTCCTTCGTCCTTATCCTTCCAAAGGGTGAGGGGAACCCGATGTCGCCCCATTTCTTGCCGGAAACGAATTTCGCTGTATCATCGAGCTTGGCGGCCAGGTCCAGGGGTATGACGTTTTTGCCAACTACAACTACGGGGTTAATTTCCAAGTAGGCGTAATTGAGGTCTGCATAGAACTTATACATGCCCTCGAAAAAAGCCCCTAGGAGTTTCTTCCTATCCTTGGGAGCCTTTCCCAGCAACTTCTTTTCAAAATCTGCGGCTGTTGGCATCTCCCCTACAGGGACCAGCATCTTTGCTGCTTTTGCATCAATGTCTCCCACATCAACTCCGCCCTCATGGTAGAAGAGGACCATGTCACCTTCAAGCACAGAGGTTATTGCAAAGTAGTACTCGTCCTTTTGCTCATGTGGTATGAAGGGCTCCACTATAAAGTGGGTAAGAACTCCGGTGGTCTTTCCGACCGTGATCTTCTTGTTCATCCTGGCTTTTAGCCATTTTTCTGCCTCTTTCCAGTCTTTGTTCAGTAGGAGCAGATTGCTCTTTCCCCTTCTTTTTAGGAGCTGATCCGGCTTGACGACAAGCTTCTCTTTTAGGAGCCACTTGTACTTGTTTGGCAGCTTTTTGAGATCGGTGTCAGGCCCAACCGTCACGTAGCGGTCCTTCATTGAGAACTTGCAACCTGTGTACTCCGGCAGGAGCCTGGCCATCATCCTCTTTCCGTCTGCTTCCCTTATCGCTTTTTGTGCCATTTTTATACCTTCCCTTTTGATGGTTCAATATTTTTCGCTGGATCTACTCTAGTCCTTCTGGCTCTTCATGTAGGACAATGTCCCTCCAGCTAGCATGATATCACGAGCCCTGTCAGATAGGCTGTATTCAGCCTCAAATTGGGTGCCCTTGGTAATGTTCTTAACAATGATGGTGGTGTCGTTTGCCTTGACCAACTCTCTGACGTTCTCCATTACAAGCTGGTCTCCCTGCTCGATCCCGTCGTAGTCGGACTCATTCTTAAAGGTCATGGGCAGGATGCCAAAGTTCACCAGATTGGCGGTGTGGATCCTTTCAAAGGATTTTGCAATAACCGCCTTTACCCCCATGTACATGGGGCATATGGCTGCGTGCTCCCTTGATGAGCCCTGACCATAGCTCTCTCCACCAACGATTATGTTGTGCCTTCCACTCTCCTTGATGGCTTTTGCCCTGCCATAGAATTCTGGGTCGAGTATCTCGAATATGTACTCGGAATACTTGGGCACGTTGGAACGATATTTCATCCTCTGGCCTGCCGGGATGATGTGATCGGTGGTGATCTTGTCCCCAACCTTGATCGTTACATCGCCCTCAATGGTATCAGACAGGGGGTCGTTTGTTGGAGGTGCACCGATGTTTGGCCCACGATATATCTCCACTGCCGAGCCGTCCTGAAGAGGCTTCTCTATCATTGAATCGTCAATTGCAAACATTTCAGGCATTGGCACGTTGGGGAATTCAAGTCCCAACTCTCTGGGGTCTGTGACTTTGCCTGTGATGATGGCAGCAGCGGCAGTTTCTGGGCTCACAAGGTATGCTTGAGCAGACTTGGTCCCACTTCTGGCAAGGAAGTTCCTGTTGCTGGTCCTAAGTGTCACTGCATCGGTCTGAGGGGACTGGCTATTGCCTATACAGAATCCACAGGCGTTCTCAGCAAGCCTGACACCACTCTCGACAAGATCTCCAAGTGCACCGTTGTCGGCTAGCATTTTTACCACCTGGCGGGAGCCTGGAGCCAGAACAAAGCTTACGTTGGGGTGAGCCTTCTTGCCCTTGAGGGCGCCAGCGAGTATCATTAAATCCCTGTATGAAGAATTCGTGCAGGAACCCACGCACACCTGGTTGACATCCATGCCCTCAAGCTCTTTGATGGTTGAGATGTTGCCTGGGCTGTGAGGCGTCGCGGCCAGCGGAACTAGCTGGGACAGGTCGATGTCCACGGTTTTAAAGTACTGAGCATCCGAATCCGCTTTAAGCTCCTTCCAATCCCCTTCTCTACCTTGGGCTTTAAGGAACTCCAGTGTTTTATGGTCTGATGGGAAGATGGAAGTGGTTACTCCGCATTCAGCTCCCATGTTGGTGATGGTTCCACGCTCTGGAACGCTAAGGGTATCAACTCCGGGGCCGCCGTATTCGAGCATGCACCCAACGTTTCCCTTGGTGGTGAATATTTCCAGCACCTTCAGGATAACGTCCTTTGCGCTTACCCATGGGCTCAGCTTGCCGGTCAGATTGATCTTAATGACCTTTGGAGAGGTTATATAAAACGGAGCGCCTGCCATTGCCAAAGCGATGTCAAGGCCTCCAGCCCCCATTGCGATCTGACCCACACCGCCGCCTGTAGGGGTATGTGAATCCGCACCCAATAGGGTGGTTCCTGGTTTTCCAAACCGCTCAAGGTGCACTTGATGGCATATGCCATTTCCAGCGCGGGAGAGCAAGATGCCAAATTTTTTGGCTGTTGTCTGGAGATACCGGTGGTCGTCAGCGTTCTCAAAACCTATCTGGATCGTGTTGTGGTCTATGTAGCTCACAGACATATCCGTCTTGATGCGCGGCAGTTCCATGGCCTCGAACTGAAGATAGGTCATGGTACCAGTGGCATCCTGGGTCAGGGTCTGATCGATCCTGATCCCAACTTCTTTTCCCTGCTCGAGGACACCCTCGACGACATGGCTCGAAAGAACCTTTTCTACGATGGTCATTCCCACGATTTTCAACTCCAAATTTTTGGGTATCGACAGGGCGCCGCTAGTGAACATATCTACTTAAGTTTTTGGTATCTTTTGACCCATGCTATTTTCCAGTTAAAGGAACTTTGAGCCAGGATTAAATGCCATTCAGCAAAATCTAAAAATGGCTTTCCGATGCATATTTATCCTAGGGCAACCTAAGGGGTAGAACAGGAGGATTAGCACACCAATGATGGAGCTAGATTTGAAGCAATCTCTGACCCTTTTACTGGAGAAGGAAGTGGGCTTTGCAGGACGGTTCATTCTGGAGAATCAATGCAGGAAAATGAACCTTGAGATGGAGGACATCGCACCTCAACATCTTGAATCTCTATCCAATAAAATAAAAAATGCCCTGCTGGACGTCTGCGGCGAGAGAAAGGCCGAGCAGATAAGAAAAGGCATAATGGACTACGAAAGAGCCCTTGACACTATCTTCTCTGAGGGGGTTTCACCCCAGTCACTTAATGACCGTATCGAAGCGAACCTTCTTATTGCCGAAAAAAAGCTCATTATAGGCCTGCTTGTCGAGTCAGAGGCAGCTCTGCTGGAGGCAAGGAAGCTTCTGGAAGATGAGAACAATTCCGATGCTATTAACATAACCAAGACTGAAAATATTCCAGATGTCATAGATATCATTGAGGCTGAGAATATCCCCGAAGCTGAGAATATCCCCGAAGCTGAAAATATCCCCGAAGCTGAAAATATTCCTGGAACTGAAGATATACTTGAGGCTGAACGGCTAAAAGCCAGGATCGCCAGACATCTAGGCAGGACCTTGTCAAGAACAACCGAAAAAATGGATTCAGCCAGAGCAGAATACCAGCTGGCCATCGAGATCGGAGTTCCAAATGGGCTTCATTACAATGTTGCGTTGTCCTGGAACGGCCTTGGAGCCATGGACTGGCGTGCAGGCATGCACCAGAGCGCTCTGAAATGCTATAAGTTGGCCTTGAAGTCGCTTGAACCCATGAAAGACGAATCCAAAAAGGATAAGCTCACGAAAATGCGAGCAAAAGCCTTGATCCACTCCGGCCTTGGAAATGTCTATCTTGATCTGTTGGAAATTGACCTCTCGATCGAGAACAACAAGACCGCCATAGAGATGTTCAAACTGCTAAATAATGGATCCGAGGTCGGCAGGGTCTACAATAACCTTGCACGGGTCTATGAGGAGCAGGGGCAGTTCAATGAAGCGATAGATAGGTATGAGTTGGGAATTCAATTCTCAAGAAGCGCAGGTGAATTGAGAATGCAGGGATGGACGCTTACAAATCTTGCAAGCACTCTGATCAAGGCAAAGAGGGTCGAAGAAGCAGTCCAACCCCTGAAAATGGCCGAGAAGATATTGCGCAAGTTCAGAGATCCTGTTGCCCATTCAAAGCTGCACTGCATGTGGGGAAAGTATCACAGGGAAAGGATGGATTGGGACGGCGCCAATGAGAGCTTTACCTCAAGCATCAACTTCGTTATCAAACAGAATGTACCTGATTACCTGGCGATCGCTCACGAGGAGTTCGGCGCCTGCCTCTTATTGCAAGATGAGACTGATAAGGCCAGACATTATCTGGAACTGGCGTTGGAATGGTATCAGCAGAAAGAGGAGGCCAATAGGATTGCCAGGATAACTGCACAACTTGCAAGCATGACAGACATAAAAAGGGAGCATTAAAGAGGAAGGCGTATGAACCTAAATAGCTCCGAAAGGCACACATTGAACCATATCATGGAGTCAGGACAGAAGGCCATTTACAAGAGGAGGTTTGTAGCATGAGAATTATATTCTGTGGAGATAGCCTTACTGAAGGAGAATGCGGTGGTGCCTTTATCCCGATGATCGAAAAGCAGCTGCCAGGCCACGAGCTTATCAACTTCGGCAAGGGTGGGGATACGGTCATCAGCCTGAAAGAGCGCATCATCCAAAATGCACCGGATGGCTCCTACGACATTGCTTTTCTTTGGGTGGGGCTCAATGATGTCTATGCTAGATCTCACAGGGCTTTCAAAATGAAGCTAAAAATATTGAGCCAGCCATGGACCAGCGATAACAAGGAGTTTGCAGAACATTATAGCCAAGTGCTGGAGCATTTGACCCTCAAAGCTAGCAGAATTATAACTCTACCGCCGACATTGCTCAGCGAAAATCCATCGAATCCTGCTAATATGGAACTAGAAAATGTTTCCAAGGTCATCCAGGATGTGGCAGCGGGTTTTCCAAAGGCTGAGTTCTATGACCTGAGGCGGCTATTTTTAAACGCCCTAGATGCCAATGAAGGCTCCCAGCGACTGCTTTCTAATTACCTGCCTAGCACACTGAACATGACGGTTAGCGCCCTTGTTCTGCGCAGAACAGAAGATGCCCTAGCCAAGGGGAAGAGCAAGGGTCTGTATCTAACACGTGATGGTATACACCTGAACCAGAGGGGTGCGAGAATGGTTGCAGATGCGTTTGTAGGGCTAATCGAGAGCAAGTAAGTGATTTGTCTCGTTTGCCTTGAATAATTAAGTTAATGCACAGAATTGTAGCAGATAATGTCCAATATGCTCACTATTCTGCTCACAATATTGCTCACTATGTTGCTCACGATATGAGTATCTTTTAGATCTCATTAAAGATATGAGAAATTGTATGATATTCATATCGTATTATGTATAGATATACAAAGAGAAGAAATCCAGAGGTGAAAAGAGATGAGGAGCTATGGGATAGAAGCATTGCCTCTGGCGCATACAGGCGATAATCACAAATAGCAACCTGTTGATTACCAACTTGCCAATGAATCGAAGTTCAGTCCGGTTCTAATCGGCTTGATTCGGCAGAGGGGATGAAATGGTAGGCAATAACGTATACGGCGGGGTTTTCATTGCGCGCTTTGATTATATCAGGGAGAAGCACGGGGTCAAAGGGCTCGATCTGCTCAAAAAGAGAATGCGCGACCAGGGCTACACAGGTCCGCTGGAGATGGCTGGATTCAAGATCGCAAAGGCCTATCCTTTCTCATACTACACTGCACTTTTGGATGGATGCATGGAGGTGTTCGGTGAGGCTGAGTTTGCCAACATGTCCCGTCTTGTTGCAATGAGAAAAGGAATTGTAGGCTGGTTTGTCAAATGGGCAGATGATCCTGGCAAGATCATGGAGCAGGCAGGGCATTACTGGTCAAAGTTCTATGACTTTGGAAGAATGGAAGGCGAAGTTACCGGAGATGGCCAGGCGATCATTCGCCTCTTTGATGTGCCTTCCAACCCAACCTTCTGCATGACACTTACCAACTATTTTGAAGGGGTGATGGCAAACACCAATGCAAATGACGTGTCAGTGGAGCATGTCAAATGCATCTCAAAGAGCGGCGATAAAGAGGAATGGATCGTCAAGTGGTCATGATCTGAGATGATGGAATAGTGCCACGACCAGAAGCGAGTGTGGGGCATTAGGATTATACCGTGGAGCAGTAGGATTATACCGTTGGAGCTGATTGTGGTATTAACTTCAGGTTTAAATTGTAGGATTTAATTGTAGGGTAAGCTCTTGGATTTAATGTAAGATACAATTGCTGATTAAAAATAATGGATGAAATATCGGAGTGAATAACATGACTAACACCTCAATAGGCTCAGGCAATATTAGCCAAAAGGATGCGATGGACAAACTTGCTGAAGGAAACAAGAGGTATGCAAATGGCTGCATGGCTCACCCGAACCAGGATGATGCAAGGCGCAAAGACGTGGATGAATGTGGCCAGAACCCCTATGTTGCGGTGCTGACCTGCTCTGACTCGCGGGTGCCTCCAGAGCTGATATTCGATGCTGGAGTAGGAGAATTATTCATCATCAGGCTGGCCGGGAACGTTGCTGACAAGCAGGCCATTGGAAGTCTCGAATATGCAGTGGCGCACCTGAATGTTCCGGTCCTGATGGTGCTGGGTCACACCAAATGCGGAGCAGTTACAGCCACCCTGGATGCGTTCAGGTCCGGTAACAGGCCTGAATCTGAGAACCTGGATGCATTAATGGATGAGATCATGCCTGCTGTTAAGATAGGCGCTCCCTTACCAGGCGATCCCCTGGCAAACTCCATACTTGCCAACATCGAGCTGGTGCTGGACAATATTAGGAGCAGAAGCAGTATCATAGCCAACGCGGAAAAGTCAGGAGCGCTGTTGGTTCAGGGCGCCATGTACGACCTACCCAGTGGGGTAGTGTCCATCATTCCCAGCAGATAATGTTTACCAGTCCCGGAATGCTCAAAACTAAGATTCACAGCTCCCGGATGCCAGTTTCGGGATACCCTTTTATATCTCTTTCACATTAAAGATGATGGGTTTGGATCCGGTTTTCAGGCTGCTACGAGCGGCCTGGAGTAGAAACTTGGGGTTTGGTATTGGCATGGATGTTGAAGGCGTAAAAGCTTACAAGCTGGTCTATGAAGCAGTTGTCAAACGCATAGGTCCAGAGATGACCATCGCCATAACCGCACACAACTTGGACAGTGTTGACGAGGCAAAACCACAAAAGACCCTTACTCAGTTTCTGGTACCGATCAACGCCATGTTCGGAGATACAACCCTCCGTAGACTGGTTTACGAGGCTCTGCTCAAGGGGTTTTCCGAGATTGATAGCAGGGAAATGCTTGTCACCATATTCAAGAACCTGGAAAAGCCCTCGGATTGAAAGGCATGGTGCGGGACTAACCGCGGATTATATATCGCCCCATTGTGTGAATGCAATTAGATTAATCCTCAATTGAGAATAAGCACACCCCATAGGATCGGGGTTTTATTTGGAGCATTCGTGTCTCAAAGTCTAGAGTTATTGTCTTAGATCCTAGAGCAATCAGCCGGATCTTTTTCTATGTTATCAGGGTGGTACTTTTCGATCAAGGCGTCGTCAATTCTGTTCAACTCGGACCTGGGTAGGGTGGAAAGGAGATCCCAGAACAGGTTCAGAGTTTGAATGACAGTTCTGTCCTCGTCCCTGCCCTGCTTGACACACTTCTTTTCGAAAAGGTCTGCAAATTCAAGCATGCTCTTGTCTCTAACACTGAGCGCGCCCTTGCCCACGATGGCTGCAAGGCCTCGAAGGTCCCTTCCTTCCGAATAGGCTGCATATACCTGGTCGCTAACGCTCTGATGATCCTCTCTGGTAAAGCCGTCGCCGATCCCTGTCTTCATGAGCCTGGATAGCGAGGGAAGGGTGTAGATGGGAGGGTAAATGCCTTTACGATGAAGCTCACGAGATATCACCAATTGCCCCTCGGTAATGTAGCCGGTAAGGTCTGGTATCGGATGGGTCATGTCATCACCTGGCATTGTGAGGATGGGGATCTGGGTAATCGAACCTTTTTTGCCCTTGATGCGCCCGGCACGCTCGTATATCATGGCCAAGTCGGTGTACATGTACCCTGGATATCCCATTCTACCAGGAATTTCCTCTCTGGCAGCACCAATTTGCCTCAGTGCCTCGCAATAGTTTGTGATGTCGGTCAGTATTACAAGCACCTGCATGTCGTGCTCGAAGGCCAGGTACTCTGCGGCAGTCAAGGCCAGCCTTGGTGTGATGAGCCTTTCAACTGCCGGATCGTCTGCAAGGTTGAGGAAAAGCACAGCCCTTGAAAGGGCTCCAGTGCTCTCAAAACCCCTGATAAAGGCCTGAGCCTCCTCGTTGGTGATGCCCATTGCTGCGAATATCACTGCAAACTTCTCGGCTTTGCCCAGTACCTTTGCCTGTTTTGCGATCTGAAGGGCTATTTCGTTATGAGGAAGGCCTGAACCGCTGAATATCGGCAGTTTCTGCCCTCTAACAAGGGAATTGTTGCCATCAATGGTGCTTATTCCTGTTTGGATGAACTCTCGCGGATGCTCCCTAGAATACGGGTTTATGGAGGAGCCTATTATATCCAGGCGTTTCTCTGGAAGTACCTCAGGACCACCATCCAGTGGTACCCCTGAGCCAGATAGAATCCTGCCAAGCATATCTATCGACACCGGTATTTTGATGGTCTCGCCAAGGAAGGTCACTGAAGTCTGCCTGTCAATGCCGTCTGTACCCTCAAATACCTGCACCACCACCATCTCAATGCTGGTATCAAGAACCTGGCCGCGCTTGATCTCGCCACTTGGTAGCCTGAGGCTCACAATCTCGCCAAAACCAACAGGGTGTGTGTTCTCCACGAATACCAATGGCCCTGAGACCTCGCAGATGGTCTTGTACTCCTTGGTTAGTGGGATATTCATGCACCCACCCCCAGGTTTGAGAACTCCAGCGCCATTAACTCATCAATGATCACCATCTGGCCATCAAAGTCAGAATGATACTTGACCTTGGAAAGCATTGTTTTTGCTTCAATGGAAATTATGTCGGTAAGCAAAACCTCCCTGGAGATCGCCTTTACTGCCATATCCGAGAATGAGCGGATCCCCTGAAGCAATTTGTACTGTTTGGCAGGCTCGCAAAAAGAGTCCACCTCATGGTATGCGTGTTGCTGAAGGAAATTCTCGCGGATCATCCTGGCAATCTCCAAGGTCAGCCTCTGATCCTCCGGAAGGGAGTCCGACCCTACAAGCTGAACTATGTCCTGCAACGAAGCCTCCTCCTGAAGAACATCCATTGCCCACGCTCGTAGCTCAGGCCAGTCCTGCCCGACATTCTTACGGAACCAGTCCTCCAGTGTGTCGGTGTAGAGAGAATAACTCTGGAGCCAGTTGATGGCAGGGAAGTGCCTCTTATGAGCCAGCTTGGTATCTAGAGCCCAAAATACCTTTACGATCCTGAGTGTGTTCTGGGTGACAGGCTCTGAGAAGTCCCCACCCGGAGGAGACACGGCACCGATGACAGTAATGGAGCCATCATCGCCATTCAATGTTTCGACCCTGCCAGCTCTCTCATAGAACTGGGAAAGCCTGGATGCGATATAGGCTGGATACCCTTCCTCACCTGGCATTTCCTCCAGTCTACTGGAGATTTCACGCATGGCCTCAGCCCATCTTGATGTGGAATCAGCCATCAATGCAACATCATAGCCCATGTCTCTGAAGTACTCGGCGATGGTGATGCCTGTGTAGACCGATGCCTCCCTTGCAGCTACTGGCATGTTGGAAGTGTTGGCTATAAGCACGGTCCTTTGCATCAGTGGCCTGTTGGTGTGAGGGTCTATAAGCTCTGGAAACTCCTTTAATACCTCGGCCATCTCGTTGCCTCGTTCCCCACAGCCTATGTAAATTATCAGCTTCGCATCTGCCCACTTTGCAAGTTGATGCTGTATTACGGTCTTTCCAGTTCCGAACCCGCCAGGTATGGCGGCGGTCCCACCCTTGGCCAGTGGGAACAAGCCATCCAGAATTCGCTGTCCTGTTACCAATGGAAGCACTGGCGGCAGTCTTTTTACAACTGGTCTGGGCTTACGCACAGGCCATCTTTGCAGCATCGATATTTGTTGACCTGATTCCAGTGTGCAGATCGTATCCTCCACCCTGAATTTGCCCTTTTCTATGCTGGCTATGATCGAGTCCTTTGCAACGTCGTGGGGAACCAGCACTCTGTGTTCGAGGGTGTCTGTTTCCGGGACCGTACCCAGTATCATTCCTGGAGATATCTTGCTACCAA
>JAUVCJ010000252.1 GCA_030595765.1 Thermoplasmatota archaeon
TATGACACCGAAGGCCCTGAATCCAGTGGCATTTGGGATGTGACAGGGTACTCCGATGACATCACACCTCTGCTCCAGAAGACCATCGAGGAGCTGAATCCAAAATCCATTGCCATCAACCAGTCCCGCAAATTCAACATAGCCTCGGGTCTCAAGGCTGCTCACATGGAATACCTGGAGGAGGCGCTTCCTGGTTATTCCAAGAATTTCATGGGTTCTGAGGATATCGTGGTGGCAATGCGTGGCAGGAAGCTTCCTGAAGAAGTGGAGCTGATCAGGGAAGCAGTTGAGATAACTCAAGATATTTTCAAAGAGGCTGAGAAATTTCTAAAGCCCGGTATTACTGAGAATGATTTCTATGCTCATGTACAGAAGCTAACTAGAGGAAGAGAGCTGGGTTATGCTTGGGGTGAGGAGATATGCCCGATAGTATCGTTTGGAGCAAACACCGGCGGGTCCTCACACAGGCCAGGGACCCCAAAGAAGTTAGAGCGTGGTGAGCTGGTCTGCATAGACTTTGGAGTGGGACATAAAGGATACGTTTCAGACCTTCAGAGGACCTGGTATCTGCTTAAGCCTGGAGAGTCCAAGGCTCCTGAACCAATACTGAAGGCATTTGACACCGCGCTTAGATCCATGGATGCGGCTGTGAATGCAATGAAAGAGGGTGTATTGGGCAACGACATCGACAAGATATCCAAGAAAGTAATCGCCGATGATGGTTACGATACAGTTCCGTTCTGCACTGGACATCCCATAGGGCGCACTACCCATGAGATCGGGGCATTGCTGGGGCCGGATCTGAAAAGGTATAGAGGCATGTCACTTCTTGAGCTGAAGGTCGGCCAGGTTTATGCAGTGGAGCCAACCATCAAGGTGGATGGCGCATTTGGCATCGGCCTTGAGGAGAATGTGCTTATCACAAAGGATGGGATAGAATATTTATCTACTCCCCAGAGGGAAATGATGTATCTGTGATGAAGAGCATCATAACCCTCCTGTGCTATCAAATACAAACATCATAGTTCGCCTGCTATCAAATACAAGCATCATAGTTCGCCTGTTATCACACACAAGCATCATTAACAGGAAAACCATAGCTGAGAGTGTCATGCTCAAAGAAGAGTTGTTTGAGAAGCTTAGAAAGCTTCTGGACGAGCTAATAGAATGCAATAGAACCATTCCTGTCGTGGTTGAGGGTATTAAGGATGTCAAAGCCCTGCGTTCGCTTGGTCTAGAGGGTGAGATAATATCTCTTAATCAGGGAGAGCGGGTGTTTACCCTTACTGAGGCTCTTTCAAGAGAGCACTCTGAAATCATAATTCTAACAGATTGGGATCGCACAGGAGGGCACCTCTGCAGGCTGCTTAGAGAGGGATTTGAGTCCAACGGTGTCAAGCATAACGTTGGGTTTCGCTCCAAGCTTGTTCTTTACACAAGACATGAGAACAAGGACATAGAAGGGCTACCAGGATTCATGGATAGGCTGATGGCCGAACTTGGTCGGATCCCATATTGATGCCCACCCTGTGTATGTGATGTTCGAGCTTATCGCATCATTTTTTGGCAGTGACTTTGATGATGTGGTAGCCGAACTGGGTCCTGACTGGTTTGGATATCTCGTCAATTTCCTGTGAAAATGCAGCATTCTCGAACTGCTTTGCCATCTGACCCTTGCTGAAGAAGCCAAGGTCCCCGCCCTTCTTTCCAGAGGGGCATGAGGAGTGTACTTTTGCCAGCCTGGCAAAATCCTCACCCTTCTTGAGCTTTTCAATCAGTTTGTTTGCTGCCTTTTCGTCCTTGACCAGAATGTGGCTTGCCTTTACTCTCACCATTGTTAGACCTCTTACGAGCAAGCACCTGTATTCTATAAAATCATATCTGATGGTAGATACTTGAAAGTTAAGCACACATCGCGTTGTAAAATGATGTTACTGTCTCAAACATAGCATCTGGTTTTGCTTTTTTCAAAGACTCTTTGTCGAGTGAGCCCCAAAGCGCAGCAACTGTATACATACCTGCCTTTCTTGCGCCAATGATGTCGCTTGGTTTATCGCCTACTGCCCAACAATCTTTGGTGGGAATCTTCAAGCGATCCGATGCCTCTAAAAATGGTGCAGGGTGTGGTTTATGTTGGTTAGTGTCATGATAGCACACCATAACATCAAATATCCATTCAAAATGATCCAACACACGTTGAGCATAACCTGAAGGGCTTGACGTGACTATAGCCAGTTTAATGCCCTTAGATTCTAATCGTGATAACAAATCGTTTATTCCATTATAAGCTGTGAGAGTTGAAATTTTTTGGTATACTAATGACCATTTACGTAATCTTCTAAGGGGTTCAATGGGTTGAGAATTAATGAGAGTTTGATCCAAATCAAAGACTACTGAAAGCACCATTATACGACACCTGGCAATTTGCTTTGAATTGATGGCGGGTGCTTATTATTATCCTCTTTTTGAGGAGTTAGTAACCCATATTTGACCCTGTCCATTTCGATTTTTATTAAGTCAAAATCATCATCATTTTCAAATTCAATAGAGTCATTTTCTTTTAATAAAAGAGCGTTGCCGAGTGTCGTAGGACTGCCCATGAGTTCAAATGGATGCCGTAAAACAATAAGGGTCCGATTTTGTTCCCTGCAAAACTTTACTGTATGCATAGTGCCTCCTTTTACATTCGTTTCAATAACAAAAACACCCAGTGATAAACCACTTTGTATTCTATCACGAGCTACAAAATAACTACGATTAGTTGCCGTTCCCCATGAATACTCAGAAACTAGTGTGCCATTTTTTTCAAGTATGGTATCTGCGAGCCCTTTGTTTTTAGACGGATATATTGAGTCTAAACCATGCGCT
>JAUVCJ010000292.1 GCA_030595765.1 Thermoplasmatota archaeon
CTCAGCAGGGCTGCAACTCATGCACGGCGTCATGGAAAAGGGCAAGAGCCTTAAAAGCCAGGAAATGAACCTGACACAGTTCCAGGCCGGGTTGGATCAGGCAAAGGAGCTTCTCCTAGCAAAAGAAGGAGAGCTGTCCCAGCTTGAGGATAGAATTCGATGCGACGAGGAAAATATCCAGAGCTGGAAGAATCAAATTCATGGGGTCAGAAACCTCTTCAATGAGAAGGTAAAACTATCAATAGACCTCCAGAAGCAGGTGGAGGAAGAGAAATTCAAGAAGAACTCCCTTAAGAAGAGCCTTAACCAGGCTCAGGAACGAATAAATTCTCTGGAGCAGGGCATCATCACATACGAGAATGAAATGCGCAATGGGAACGACATCCGCACCGAAATGGATAACCACCTTCAGGAGGACCATGGCATTATAAGAGCCCTTGAAGCAGAGGTCAAGAAATCAAAAAAGGCACTGAGACTGAGCCAACAATCCATGGGAGAGCGGGCTGCTACCACTCAGAAAGAGCTTAATGCCCAGATCAAGACCCTCAGAGAAAGTGCACAAGCTGCAAAGGCAGGCTCGGAGTCGGTCAGGCTGGAACTTGAAGCATTAAAGTTCAAGGCTGGAGAGCAAAAAACTGGCTCTGCACGGATCATTAAAGAATTGGATGGCAAGCTCAAGCAGGTTCAGTCATCCTATGATGAGGCTCATAAGGAGAACGATGATCTTTTCCACAAATTGATGGAGAACGGGGCCCAACACAGTGCTCAGATGGAGCAGTTTCACTCAACCACAGAAAGCATGGAAACCGAGCTGGCCCAGCTAAAGCAGCATGGCTCGGAAAAGGATGACACCATTACAGAACTGAACAGGCAGCTGGATGTTGAGACAAGATATCATCAGACAGAAGAGCATAAGCTGGCTCAGTCCTCAGGAAACATCTCCCATCAATTTAGCGCCCTTCAGGAAAAGTATTCACATGCTTCGAACCAGGCAACAGAGGCTCAGGCCGAGGTGGAGAACCTTCATGGCAGGCTTGAGAAGAAGGACGAAAAGGCAGCAGTTCTCGAAAGCGAGCTCAACGATGCCAGAGCAGAACTAGCCAGGGTCAAGATATCAAATGCAACTCGAAAAGCAGACCTTAAAAAAGTTGTTGGCGAGGTCTCACACAAGATCCATTCCCTTAAGCATGAACTGGTCAGGACAAGGGAGCAGAGGGATAACTTCCAGTCACTGCTGGAGGAGCACGCCGACATGGATGCCATACCTCAAGAGAATCTGTTCTGCACGGCAGCGCTGGCCATCCAGTGATCTGGACAGACAGGGTTTTGGCAGGTAGTGCAGGTATTGATACTCCAACCTGCATACACGTGACCTTGCCCGAGTGTATGCCACGAATGATACCTGATCGCTTTTCTCATGTGCCTGATGGCATGGATGCGCCTTCAGCATTATCCTCGGCAAATATCAGCTCTACGCGTTCTCTGGAAGCTATGTGGCACGCAACGTTCTTGGTTCCCCTTTCAAGCCTTACAAGACCTGCATTTGACAGTATCTTGATATGATAGTTGACCACTTGCTTGCTCTCCCCTATGATCTTTGAGATCTGGGTCTGGGATATGCCAGGATTGGCCTGTATCTCATAGAGCACATCCTTTTGCATTCTGCTTAGGTTCTGCCTGCGCTGAGGCACTATCATGTGAGCAGGGTAGAAACGCCTGTATATCCCGTCCTTTACGGATTTGATGTGCTTTTCCCTTTCCAGCACCTGAATGTGGTAGGCGCCAACTCCGTTGGAAAGCTCCAGGCTCTGCAGGATGTTCATGTAATTGCATCCGGGGTTGGCCTTGACATAACCGAATATCTGACCACGGATGAAGTGGTCCAAGACCTTACTACCCTTTATTCTGGAATATAATGGAAGGACAAGCATCGAAAGCAATGCCCATATTC
>JAUVCJ010000190.1 GCA_030595765.1 Thermoplasmatota archaeon
CAATAATATCAATATTAAAACAAGCTCGTCTGTATTGGAGGGTGAATTCGATAAAGAATACCAGAAGCTCAAAATCAAGGTGACAGGGGCTGATGAGACACAAGGACTAACAGATATCTATGTCCCATTGGCGATATGCAATCCTGAAGACATCGAGATTAGGTTAGATGGCGCCTCTATTGAGTATACTCTCACAACGAACGCCACCTATTGCCATATTCATGCCGAATACTCACACAGTACTCATGAACTAACAGCTGATTTCGGTAATAGTGGTGCACTAACTGGGCAAGTAGCAGGAGGAACAGAGTCACAAAGTCTGATGGCTTTAGGCATTATTGCCATTATTGTTCTCCTAATCTCTATAGCTATTATTAAGAGCAGGAATGAAAAAGGAAACAAGATAGAACCAGACTTGCCTCCTGAAGAGTTATCAAAACTACTTGAAGAAGGATATACCGAGGGAAGAATGTCTGATGAGACTTATGATTATATCAAAACTTTTTTGGAAGAAGGCAAAGATCAATGAAACCATATTCAAATTAAAAATAGTTCAACTTCGCTTCAATAAGCCCCTGTCTTAGCTGTAAAAAGGTTTCTTCATCAATCTTGCGTTGCAAGAATTTGGTTACAAATCTCGACATTTTAATTCTTTCGATCTCTTCAGGGCTTCTATAATAATAGTGAACTTCTCTACCTATTTTTTTAGTGTATATTATCTCCTTTTCGATTAGAAAAGGAACATTATTACGTATCGTAAGAGGCTTAATTTTTGTTATAATAGATAGTTCCTTTTGGATTATGCCAGGATGTTGTTTAATGGCATAACTTAATTGCTGTTGAGTTTTATTTAAGGTTCTTTCACCTTCGGGTTTGGAGGGATAATAAATCCTTTTATTGGAATCTGATATTATTTTACCCTTCTTTTCAAGGTCTTTCAGATGATATCTAATAGTGCTATCTGGAAGTTGAAAGATATCTCTGAGTTCACTAAAAGATGATCCAGGATGTTTGCTGATGTATGCTTCGATCATAGGTTTGTATATGCTTTGTCCTCTCTTTTTTGACCTATTTCGTCCTTTTATTTTCATACTGGATACATGAATGCAATGTCGATTTTTAATAGTATCTATTCTTGTAGGTATTGATTATGTAATTGCAACCTAAAAAATACCAACCCCATGAATAATAATTAAAAAAACTTTAATGCTTTTATCACATCCTATACTCATGAAGGGATTACAGGTAAGCCGCTGTTTACTATTAGCAGTAATTATTTTATTTACCGGATTCGCGTCTCCAACAAATATAGATCAAATATCAATCGTTCAGGAAGCTCAGGCTGTCCAAAGGGAATACTTGGCAAACATTACAATTCCGGCAAACGATTCTGTAGCCATTGACCTGGACTTTGACAAAGGAGAGGAACTTGAATTTATCTACTCGATAGTAGTTGTTGAAGACCTTCCCATTGACATCTGGTTTATTGAGGAAACATCTTATGGTCTGCTCATGGCAGGAGGACAATTCCGATATTTTATTGACGGCTCTGGTAGTCAACTAACTAAAGCAACAAAAATAGTTACAATCACAGATCAAGGTAACTATATGATGATATTCAAGAACTATAATAATCAAAGCGTTAGGGTGTTAATGAACTATGATGTCAACATTTATCCATTATCAGACGCGCCTGTAAAAGACCCCCAGATTCAATTATGGGAGTCGCCATTATTCATGGGATTAGTGGTAGTAGCGATAGCAATTCTCGTGAGTGCGGCCATACTCATTCGAGTGCGACAACCGAAGAAGCCCTTAGGGAAGAAAGAAAAAGAAAGCCACACGCATGTGAGCGAAATACCATTTAATGAGGAATCAACTAAAAACGAAAGGGAACCTTCAAAAATAATTCTGAATGAGGTTGAAAGTGATAACGATTCCGACACGGACTTGATGTGAAAACTGAAACATCTCATTACTTTGGGCTGACACATCAAAGCTTCTCCACCTTGTCGAATTCCTTCTTCAGCAGGGTTGCCTGTTCTCTTGTAAACGCATTCGGGTTGATCGGGATTACGATGGTGCCGCCACTCATTGAAGCCTGGTCGCTCATCTTCTTGACGAACTTGATGATCTTTTCAAAAGAGTTCTCAAGGACAAGGTACTCGAAACCATCCAGAAGGATCATGAATCCTTCCTTGTGCTCCTTCATGAACCCTCTCATTGTTCGGGTTATCTCGAAATCAAGACGCTTTGGGTTCAGGCTCTGTATGTTTTCTGCCCCCATGTCTGTCAACCAGTACATCGGAGTTCCTTTGAGGTCATGCTCCTTCATTATCTTCTCAGGGAAGGTGGTGGTTATGCAAATTGCAGGCACGCCGGATCTGAGAGTATTCCTGTAAAGCTCATAGGTCTTACGTGTCTTCTCTTCGTGGAATAGGTAATTGAATCCTATTTCCAGGGTTCTGACCGACTTCTCCTCCTTTTCCTCGACATCATCAGGTAGGAATTTTCTGCGAACGTCATCAGGAAAAGACATGGCGGAGATCTCTATGAAGTCCTCAATTGAAGCCCTTATCCTTCTCTCGAACACTGCATTGGTGAGAGTCAGGCGCCTTATTATGTTGGTGCGATAATCAGAAATGTTTAGATCCTTGCATATATGGGATATCGTCTCCAGAACCTTGGTAGGGATAGATGCTATGGGCAGGGTCTCTTGAGCTTTGCTGACCCTTCCCTTGAGCCTTCTCTGTCCCTCCTTGAAACGCGCCCTAAATAGGTCCGGATCGTCCTTAAACTCCATAGACCTCTTTATTATCTCGATCCTCTGCTCAATATCGTTGATGCGCTCCATGTCCAGTATGATGTCACACTTGTCAAGCACCTGGGGGTCAAGGGCACCTTCATCGGTATTATGGGTTGCAATAATGGAATATTTTGCAGGGTGGATTATCTCAAATCCTCCTGCCTCAAGCTTGTATGTGTTCTTTCCCTGGTGATCCAGAACTAGCTTGAGGATGTCTGGCTCCATTAAGTTGATGCGCTCTATCAATATGATGCCTCTATTGGCCTTGCCAATAAGTCCAATGTTCAACGCCTTGGTGCCTTCTCTTGCTGCAGCCTTGGCATCAATGCTGCCCATCAGCTCCTCCTTTGTGGTGTTCAATGGCACAAGGATAATGCGCACAGGATGGCTATCAACCTCAAGGTTTCCCTTGATGTACTTTTCCTTGCAATCATAACAAAGCTTGCCTGGGCTTTTTGGATCGCAACTGAAAATGCAACCTGAGACAGTCTCTATGTCAGGCAATACCTCTGCAAGAGACCTGACGTTTGTGGACTTCCCAGTACCTTTAGGCCCTCTCAATAGCACTCCTGAGATGTTGGGGTTGATGGCTGAAAGTAGAATGGCTCGTTTGATGCTCTCCTGGCTTACTATGGCTGTGAACGGGAATGTATGGGTGAGCTCGATCTCCTCATCTATGGTTAATCCAGAAGAATAAGAGCCCATTGACGAAGCTACCTCATTCATATTCTTTCACCATCACTGTCAATTGTTTGCTGAAGTTCGTTTCCTGGAATGTCTCCTCAGATGCTCTAAGCGGCACAACCATTGCTGAAGCCTGAACTATGTCATCCTCGGTTGCTCTGGTTCTGCCCAGAGATGCTGCTATGCTTCTGCCCACTCGTTCAATTAGAATATCGCTTGTATGCCCCACCAGGGAAGAATCTATGCTGATACGAGCGATCAAGTCCAGGTGGTCATCGCTGGTGTGTACCTCCGGGAGTAGGGCCTGAGCCTTGATTATCTCAGTGCGGAGCATCTTACGTTTGTTTGTCATGTTCTCCCTGAACTTTTTGGAGTCTGTGTCGAATTCCTTGCGCTGCTTAAGGAAAAGTATGCGCTTTTCCACTGCATCGATGTTCTTCATGTCTATCAATAGACCGAACCTATCCCTGAGCAGTGGATGGATGTTGGCTTGCTCCTCGACAGTGCCAACAAGAGTGAGATTGATTGGATGGGACAGGGTGTAGGGACCTACCTTTAGGCTGTTCGTGCCAGTGATGAGCACATACGACAGGGTTTCCAGAACATCGTCAGAAAGCTTGTCTATCCCTTCTATGAACAATACTCCTCGATTTGCCCTTGCCAAAAGCCCGGGTTTGAAATGCTTGGTTGGGGACTCCCCAGAGGAAAAGAAGTCCTTAAGATCCCATATGGAGCTGGCGTCGAACGTGCCCACCAGATCATCGATGGTAACATTGGAGGGCATCCTGACCACATGTGGTGGATGTATGTCCTTGAATATCTCGTCTCGCTCCAGCCTTACCCTGCAGTCCCAACACAGGGCATCCAGATTTGTTGGACTGCATCCCAAATTGCACCCTACAATGGTTTCTACATCGGGTATTACGTCCTTGATGGCAGCTAGGGTGGATTCCATTGTGTCTTCAGATGCGCCTTTGATGGCAAGTCCACCAATGGTTGGATTAATGATGGCCAGCTTGAAAACATCGATTATCATGTCCTGGTCAACAAGGTCAACAAACTGACTTGTACGTCCAAGCCCACCAGAATAGTAGTATTTGCCACCACAAAGCTCGGAAACCTCTCTGGCCAGGTCTGAGCCCTCCTTGCTGAC
>JAUVCJ010000263.1 GCA_030595765.1 Thermoplasmatota archaeon
AATACATACTTGGTACCCGTTACTACATTCATTTCTTCTACTCGCCACTGGTGGATACCGGTTACAAGCTGAGCAAGGGCTCCTTGGAGATGCTTAGCATGGACAGGCGCGATGAGACCAACATCGATGAGATGTACAAGCTTGGCGCTCAGGAGGATCTCAAACGTCAGGGCATATACCCAACCTTCGTTGTGACTGGCAACATCCCGGTGGTCCTGCGCGAATCACTCTTGCCAAAGGTCTTCGAGATGGGTGAGAACACTGTGGAGAGGTCTCTGGAGCTGTTCGGAGGCATGATGGGCTCTTTCTGCCTGGAGACCATAATCACAGACCAGCTCGAGTTCAGAGTATTTGAGATATCTTCCCGCATTGTGGCAGGCACCAATCCGTTCATCCAGGGCTCTCCCTATTCCGACTTCGTGGAGAAGGGTCTCTCTACTGGAAAGCGGATCGCGAAAGAGATCAAGCTTGCCGTGACTCTGGGAAGGCTACCGGAAATAATAACTTGACATCTGTTGTGCAATGCCTGCATTACATTTATGGTGACCATCTAATGAAGCCCAGTTGCACCATTACTTTAATATAGCGGAAATAACATCGAAGAGATGATCCCCATGAAAACCACCACGATATCTGTTAAGTTCCAGCTCAAGAGCGCTTCTGGCCGGGAGGTCTTTCTAAAGGATCTGGAAAAGTTCGCAACCAGGAACAACATCGAGATGGAGCTTGTCCGTAGAGGTCCAAAGGGCGGCAAAGGCCCATCCAAAGAGCTTCAGATACTCCAGTGCCTGGAGGAGCCTGACTCCCTGGAAATACCCACCTATGCTCCTGCTGACTTTACCCAGCGCGGCATCGCCGACAGGGTCGGACTCGACCCCAGTGTTGTGTCAAGGTATCTGTCCAGGCTCAAGTCCGAGAAGCTTGTAAGGGTCAGGACCCTAAGCATAATCAGCGAGGGCAGGCGCAAGAAGGTATACTTCCTAACAGCCTCTGGAAAAGAGCTTTTGGCCAAGCTGAAGAACTCCAAATAACCTGTTCGGTTTTCCATTACAGGCTCTTCATTCTAGGTTTTTCCATTCTAGAATATCCATTCCAGAATTTTCCATTCCAGGAGTATTCTCATTCCGGAATTCTAACACCTACACCTTTTTATCTCGTTCGTGCAATTACGAGCCATGAAAATAACGCCCCAGTGTAGTTCATGCCTTCTAAAACGATGCGTTTACGAGGCTCAGATATCCGATGAGAGCAAGGTAGACCAGGTCATCCGTGTGGCCTGCGAGGAGCTTGCCAAGCACTATGACCCAAGGCACAGCTCGGCTGGAATAGCTACAAAGGTTCACAGAGCAGTTTACGATGTGTTGGGTACAACCGACCCGTATGCAGATATCAAGGAACAGAGCAACAGCATTGCAAGGTCGCTGCTTCCAAAGGCCAACTCTCTGATGGTTGCAGTTGACGACCCAATGGAAAGACTGCGGCTTGCTGCGCTGCTCTCGGTCATCGGGAACGTAATGGACTTTGGGATAGACTCGGCAGCAACTGAGCCTGAGGCATTGGCTACAGATTTTGATTCTCTGGTGGAGGCTGGATTAGGTGTTGATGAGATCGAAATTGCTATCGGCCTGTTAAGCCCAGGGGACACGATACCCTATTTTACAGACAACTGCGGCGAAATTGTTTTTGATGTCCTGATGGTCAATGCATTGAAGGACCTAGGGTTTAGGGTCGTTGGAGTTGTGAAGGGAGAGTCCATCCTGACCGATGCAACAAGAGAGAACGCGCTCAGCACAGGTTTTGCCGAGGCTGTTGATGAGCTTATGGTCACACCCTCGTTCTATGTCGGTGTGGAGCTTTCAAAGATGAGCGAGAACCTAAAAGAGCTAATGAAAGAGAGCAAACTGATGATCGCAAAGGGCATGGCCAACTTCGAGGCATTTTCTGAGAAGGACTTGGGTCCTATATTGTATCTGATGAGAACAAAATGCAAACCTGTCGCAACTGCACTCGGAGTACCTGAGAATCTAAGCGTTGCTAAACTGTGGAGATAACTCAACGGCCCTACCTAGAAGGTCTTTTTCTTATGCTGGGAGAAGTGTGGCAGTGAGTGCGGTACCTTGGATTTTATAACTTCGATTCCGTGCTCTATTCCATGCTCCAGCGCCTTCTCGGCCTTGCCCAGTGCTTCAGGGACACCCTCGGGTATCACGTGATGCTTGGGCTGCCTGACCCTGCGAACCTTGCGCATCTTGTCCTTGACGTCGTCAAGCCTGACAAGTTCGGGAAAGTAGTTCAGAAGAACGATGTCGGCAATGTCTCGTACCCATCTGAAGGGGATCAGTATGCTGTTGGAATCCTCCACAAGTGTCGGGTTGGTCCTGCGCACGAAGAGACCATACAGCTTTGACTTCTCCAGGTCCAGTACGATGTTGTCCACCGTACCAAGGAAGACTGCGTTCTCGGTGTAAATTTCCAGTCCTATGAGTTCAGAAATCTCTGTAATCATGAGAAACCCAACCCATATTACGCTTAGCCATTAAATAGATTGCCACCCAAAGGGGGATTTTGGAGGGTCGGTTGTGGTTCATTCCTGCTTCCGAAACGTTAAGGCTTGAAGGTAGCTTCGCCTGCAATACCCTCAGTGTTGATGTAGAATATCTTCACGGTGTATGTCA
>JAUVCJ010000045.1 GCA_030595765.1 Thermoplasmatota archaeon
ATCAGATGCACCATGGTCAGTTGTGGAGGATTCTGAAAAAGGCCGGTTGCATTGGATGCAGGCTTCCATTGTTGCAACGCAGGCGTTGTGGTAGGGAGCGCCGCATTCACAGTGCTTGTGCGGAAATGAGGTTGTTATCCAGCCCTTGCACAATGTGCAGTACGAACCCCCCTCTTTGCCCTCATCCCCAAAGAGGAGGTCGCCACCTCTATCTGGGTCTGGCCTATCCATATCAAGCGCCGTTGTTTCGGTTTCGCCTCTTTTTTCTACCCCTTCCCTGATAAGTTCATCCTTGGTCATTGGGGTCCATGCCCTTCTTGGCCTTTTCTTTGGAGTCGAAAGATGCAGATACTCGCGCTTGCCCTCCAGAACAAGTATCAGTGCTACAAGCCCGATAAAGGACCCGAACAGAAAACCATAGGAGAGGAGTGCGAATATCGAGCCCAGTACAGCGGCATTGTAGTGCTCCCAAAAGATGGAGAAGAAACCTCCAACTGCGGCAAGAAGAGAAAATATCATGATGCCCAGCGCAAGCAATGCAGTTGCGTTGCCCAAGCTTGGGGATTCAGGATGGTACCGCTCATCAACATAAATGGAACGAGTGCCTTCCTCAAGGGCAAAGTCTACCATCATTGGCATGCCGCTGTTGATGGTAACGTTCTGGTAATAGGTGACATGGCCGGGAAATGTGGCTTTGAGCTGGTGGTCACCTGTAGTGATGTTCTTCAACAGATAGTATCCATCTAGATTGGTAAAAGCATGAGCGGTGCCGTTATCCATTACAACCAATGCAGGAGTAAGTTGAAGGCCGCTGACATTGAAGACATACCCTCCAACGTCCACGATCTCAGAACCTATCACATCGCCAAATGATATCGGTTCAGGCCTGTAAGTGGAAGCATTCAGAGCTGTTAAAATACCAAGGCCAGCACAAAGTAGCAATAGAATTCCAACAAGCTGGGGTCTGGGAGGAAACAACGACCTTCTTGTTCTTCCGGCCTGGTTCATTTTCCTCCTGCTCCTTTTCTACTCTAATTACTCCCATTCTATGGTTCCAGGCGGCTTGTTCGTGATGTCGTAAACAACACGGTTAATACGGCTACCCAGACTATTTGTGATTCTTACCGAGACACGCTCTAGTACCTCATGGGGAATTTTGGAGTAGGCCGCTGTCATTCCGTCCAAGGACTGCACTGCTCTGACCACAACGGTCCTACCGTAGGCCCTGACATCTCCTTGCACTCCAACGCTCTTTACAGAAAGAAGAGCAGCAAAATATTGCCAGGGAAGAACCATTTCCTCCTTGCTAGCTGCAGATTCAAGTTCTTCCTCTACGATGGCGCAGCACTCCCTGACGAGCTCAGCTGATTCCTGATTGGCCTCGCCAAGTATCCTAACTGCAAGACCGGGACCGGGAAAGGGCTGCTTCTCCGCAACTTCGATGTTTAGGGCTCTAGCAACCTGCCTGACCTCGTCCTTGTAAAGGTCACGTAGAGGCTCCGCCAAGGTCATATTAATATCGTCAGGCAAGGCGCCAACGTTATGGTGTGATTTGATTGTGTCCCGCAATCCACCGCCGCTCTCTATCCAATCTGGAGCAATGGTGCCTTGTATCAGGTATTTGGCCTGGGTCGTCTCGGCTTCTCTCTCGAACACCCTGATGAACCTCTCACCAATGACAGACCTTTTCTGCTCAGGCTCGGTGATTCCAGCCAGGCCTGTATAGAACTCCTCGGAAGCGTCAACAACGGTAAGGTCAACACCTAACCTGTCGAACATGGCCTTGACACTCTCAGCCTCTCCCTTTCTCATGAATCCGGTATCAACAAAAACGCTAGTAAGCTGGTCTGTGACCGCTTTATAGGTCAGGACCGCAGCAACAGTGCTGTCTACCCCACCAGATGCGGCAATGATGGCTTTTCCCTTTACGTCCTGCCTAAGCTTCTCCACGGCCTCAACTATGAACTTCTCAGCGTCGAACAATAACTTCACCTCACATATCCAGCATTCCTGCGGTCTCAGCCTGTTTGGCTCTGTAGGTCTCAAGCTTTTCAGCAAGAGCATCGTTATTCATCGCAAGCATCCTTATCGCAAGCAATGAAGCATTTTTGCCGTTATCCAGACCCACAGCGGCAACAGGCACCCCTGGAGGCATCTGCACTATGGACAAGATAGCATCCATGTTGACCTTTCCACTGACTGGCACCCCGATCACAGGCTTCGGAGTGTGGGCTGCCATCACGCCTGGAAGAGCTGCAGATATGCCAGCAATTGCAATGAACACATCAACATCTTTTCTGGAGGCTATCTGTACCACAGCAGCTGGAGCTCTGTGGGCAGAAGCCACGTGAACCTCGTATGGAACCTCAAAGTCCTTGAGCACGTTAATGCATTTTTCTGCCACTGCTTGGTCGGAGTGGCTGCCCATGACGATTAGAACCTTCATAACATCCCCACGGCGTAATGCAGAATGCAATTCATAAGGGTTTCGGGGCTTTTAGCCAGTTATAGCGAAAGGTTTAATTATGCTGTCGGCGCATGCCCACGAAGGTGAGTGGAAATGACCTGGGCGGACCTTACTGACAACGATAAAAAAGTCTATGAATTCGTCAGGGATGGCGATTTCGAGACGAAGAAATGGTCCACACCAGATGCCACCAAGAAGCTCGGACTGCCTGAGAAGGATATCTATGAATCCATGTCCAACCTGACAAAGAACCTGAAGGACAAGTTCTGGATATACTACAAGGATGGCGGCCTAAGAGTGGTGGCAGATCCACTAAATTAACACAATAGCGGGGTGGGGTAGCCAGGAAATCCCGACGGGCTCATAGCTTGCGCAAGGAACTTCCTTCGCGGGTAAACAGCTTGATCGACAGGGAAACCCGTAGATCCATGGTTCAAATCCATGCCCCGCTACCACCCTCTTTTTACAGTTGGTTATCGGGTGGTAGCGTGTCGCTCGACTTTTCTCAATGCCAGATCTCCGAAAAGTCTCGCTGCCCCGCTGTTTTCTTCAGCATGATTGAGCAGAAAACATCGTGTATCCGCTATTCTATACGATTTTATAATTTGTTATCAGTGGTAGTGCATCGCTCGACTTTTCTCAATGCCGTATCTCCGAAAAGTCTTGCTGCCCCGTATTTTCCTTTTACCAATTTGTCAAGGAAAATAGCGTGTTTCCTTGTTCTGTCTATCCAATCTCACCTCAGAACTTCGGATGCCCCGCTATTCTATACAATTGGTGCAATTCATGCATGTTGGTGAGGACATATCTCTATGTTAGAATAACGGCTTTTCATTGACATAAATTATCTTCAGTCAATTTCGTGCGTATATCTCAAATCTCTTTTCGAACCATATGCCATTAGATCCAGAGTAACATGCTCAAAACCAAGCCCTTTGAACTTCGTATATATGTGGCGACGTAATTTTGGATCACAAAACAGGCTCCATTCATCTTCCTCCACTTCAATTCGAGCAATGTTCTCGTGATACCTAACTCTGACTTGACCGGCCCCATTAGCCATAAGAATATTTTCAGCGGATTCCACTTTTTTCAATATTTTACCTGATATCTTGATCCCGTGTGGTATCCGAGATGATAAGCATGCCGCTGCTGGCTTATTCCATGTGGGTAGGGAACGAGATTTGCTGAGCATCCGAATCTCTTCCTTGCAAAGACCGGCTTCAAGTAATGGACTTCTAACACCACATTCCTTTGCTGAAATCATTCCGGGCCTGTCGTCATCAAGGTCATCATCATTCGTTCCATCAAGGACATATGGAATATCCAAAGATCGCGCTTCATGCCAACACCTATTAAAGAGTGTTTTTTTGCAATGATAACACCTATTTCTATCGTTTTTAATATAATCTTTATTGTTAAACTCATCAGTATCTACGAATTTATAGCGAACACCAATCATTGAGATAAGTTCCTTGGCCTGTTCAATATCTTTCTGCTTCAAACTCGGTGAAACTCCGATAATAGCCACAACACCATGGTCTAGAACTTCTTTTGCGATAGCCAATAACAGTGTGGAATCAACACCTGCCGAGAATGCAACTACGACATTACCCATATTGGCCAGAATTGCCTTGAGTTTTCTTTCTTTTGTGCTTAGCAGTTCTGATCTGGTTGAATTCATATCTGCAACGTCCGTAGGGCTTGAGGGGGCAGGTCATTTTCTATCTCCAAAATGGTAGAGATCTTTTGCTCATTGCTGCCTGATAACAATCTAACAGAGCCTGATCCGCCCTGATGATCGCTGTATCTCAATACTATTTTTGCGGCAGTGATAATCTCATCCTTTGAAGGCCCCCCCTTAAGAAGTGCGATGGGCCCTGGAACATTTTCAACCTCAAGGGTATATTCACCACCAGCCCTCCTCTGAATTGCTGAGTTCTCATCCTCGTTTCTTCCCACTACAACCTTGCAACCTCTGTTCAATCTAAAATGACGTCCGAACTTCAATAATTCAAGGTCGGCCATTACCAGATTCTCATCATGTTCAAAGATATCTTTCACTTTCCGTGAAAAATTGGTGTCGGTTAATAGACATCCTCCAGTTCCACAAGGATAATCGACAAGCATATACTCTTCGGCCTTCTGAATCTGGAGCTTTCTTGACCGGCCAACGATATCGAGTAATTCAATTCTATCTATGATGCCCTCCTTCTCAGGGATTGTGGGCTCAAGTGCCTTCGCACTTAGGGGCCGAAGGATCAATCCTTCCAACCCTGTTTTTGTTTCTATGAGCTGGAGCCTGTTCCTCATCTGGCTCATTGGTCTTTGGTTCACCACTTCCCCTGTAACGATAAAGCTGGCATCCTCCTCTTTCATAATGGATTTGACCTTTTCCAACATGTATATGCGGCAATCTAGACACGGATTTACACCCTTGCCAACACCGAAATTTGGCTTTTTAATAATCTCCAGATAATCAGAGCCTTTGGGTACGCTTCTTATGGGAATTCCAAGCTGATTTGACAACCGGACTGCCTCTGAACTGCAACCTAACCTTTTCTTTTTATTTGAGGTGCATGTACAGAAAATACTTGTGAAATTTACTGCAACTAGGCTGATTCCCTGATCCTGAATCATCTTTGCAGCTAGAGCTGAATCTAGCCCCCCCGATACCAGCATAATAGCTCTCTTATTCATGCTCAATGACACCCTGCTCACAGTTAAGGAAGAAATATTTGGGCGTTCATGCTTATATTAATTAAGCTCCGGATGAAGGACTTTGACCGGAGTTATTATCCAATATCCTAGATGCTATGACAGCAGCACGTTTGCCGGACATGAGCATCCCTCCAAAAGTGGGTCCCATACGCGGTAAGCCGAACATGGTGGATACAGCCATCCCTGTCACAATCAACCCTGGATAAACCTCTTTTGTATTTTCCACTACTGCATCCTCCGAGGTCTCTACATCCATAGCTCCGAATCCCTTTGGTTCGATAATACTTCTTTTTTGTAGAGAACCAACAACAACAGCATCGTGTCCTGTTGCATCAATGACAACCCCAGTCTCGATTGCAATCGGGTCAACACACGTAATTGCACGTGGTAGTGCTCCAACAGGAGTCCAATTGATCACAACCCCCTCAACCTTGTCATTCCTAATGACCACGTCATCGAATTTGGTCATATTTAGTATACATACTCCAGCTTCGCAAGATGAAACGATAAGTTTAGAACAGGCATGAGGCCCGTTGGCGACGAATAGTCCTTCACCACATTGCCGGAAAGGAATACCAATTTCTGTCAATACCTTGTCGGACGGTGCTCTGAAAGTTACTGGATTCATCAGATATCCGCCAAGCCAAAAGCCCCCTCCAAGGTAGTTGTTTGCCTCTATCAGAACAACTTTCTTCCCCTCTCTAGCCAAATCTCGGGCGCATATTAGACCGCTGGGCCCTCCACCAATCACAACTGCATCAGATTCGATATGATCTGATAATTCCTTTAGATATTCTCCTAAAATCGCCTGTGTCACATCCTTTTCTGAAACCTTTGCAAATTTATTTTGTTCGAGGGGCATTTTCATCACCAAGTGTTAACAATCGTTAACCCCCCGAAATTGTAAAATTATAAAAAGGTTTGCAAGGATTCGCGATCCAGAGTTAACGCCGTTAATGTTATATCCCCTCCATATTATGATGATTCACATGAAAATGCCCTGTGAGATCATAATCTGGTACATACTCCCGGCGATAAGAAAGGAGATTATTAACGAACTAGTAAAGGACGATGCGATTTCACAAAATAGGGCAGCTAGAATGCTGGGAATAACCCCAGCAGCAGCTTCTCAGTACAAATCTGCAAAACGAGGAAAATGGCCGATAGATGATGAGACTATTCTGAATGAGATAGCAAATGCTGCAAAAAGGATAGCAAGAGACGATGATCAGCCACAAGTATCCGACGAAATCTGCAAAATCTGCATGAAAATCAGAAAAAGAGGTCTGATGAACGAATTATTTCAGGACAATAAAGAATTCAATTGCCCATGAGGCGGCAACATGATGACAAATCGACAATTACTAAGCGATTCCGCTGGTCCTGAAGAAGGGGCTAAGATGAGCCAAACGAATAGAGTATGACCAAAAAGTTCTGGCTTCATGGGTTGGCAAAGCTTATTAGCTGACCTATCAATCCAAATAAAAATAGCTTCGGAGATGTAAAAATGGAAAAAAGGGTGTACCTAGACCATGGCGCAACAACAATGGTGGATCCATTGGTGGTGGAAGAAATGCTACCCTTCTTTACCCAGAGATATGGCAATCCCTCCAGCCTGCATGAGTTCGGCACCGAGGCAAAGAATGCTCTTGACAAGGCCAGGGAAAGGGTTATGCGCCTTATCAACGCAGGCCTGGAAAAAGAGCTGGTCTTCACTTCTGGAGGCACCGAAGCGGATAACATTGCGATCCAGGGTGCAGCCTTTGGCAACATGAGCAAGGGAAAGCACATCATCACAAGCGTTATTGAGCATCCAGCAGTCAAGAATACCTGCAAGCATCTAGAGAAGAACGGGTTCGAGGTTACCTGGCTACCTGTAGACCAGCACGGGCTCATAGACATGTACGAGCTTGCTGAAGCCATCCGTGAGGATACAACACTAATATCCCTAATGTTTGCCAACAACGAGATAGGCACCGTTCAGGACATTTTTGCAATTGGAGCCCTGGCAAGAGAGCGTGGTGTACTTTTTCACACGGATGCTGTCCAGGCTGTTGGCAAGGTGGAGATCGACGTTAACAAGCTCAACATCGACCTGCTCTCGCTTTCAGCCCACAAGATGCACGGGCCAAAGGGCATTGGAGCTCTATATGTGCGCAAAGACACAAAGCTAAAACCCATAATATTCGGAGGTGGGCATGAATGGGGGTTGCGCTCTTCGACCGAGAACGTGCCTGGCATCGTGGGGCTTGGAAAGGCTGCGGACCTGTGCAGAATGGAGATGCCTGAGGAGACCCCCAGGCTGGTTGGGCTTAGAGACAGGCTGATACGCGGAGTGCTTGGCTCGGGCATGGATGAGGTTTACCTGAATGGACATCCTGAAAAACGGCTGCCCAACAACGCCCATTTCAGATTCTCCTACATCGAAGGAGAGGGATTACTTCTGCTTCTGGATGCAAAAGGCATAGCCGCCTCCACTGGCTCGGCCTGCTCCAGCACTTCTTTGGAGCCCTCGGCAGTGCTAACAGCGATCGGGCTTAGGCACGACCTGGCTCATGGGTCTCTAAGATGCACGCTGGGACGATTTACAACCCAGGATGAGATTGATCATGTGATCAAAGAGCTACCACCCATAGTTCAGAAACTGCGGGACATGAGCCCTGTTGGCAAGGGCAGGGAATGGTTCGGGGCTGACGATGATGAAAACGATCATGACCATCATCATGAACTGGACGATGAAGATAACAACCTCGCCAGGGAATAGTATTATATCGGGTATTGGATTTGGGAGCTTTGATCGGGGGAATCGCGTGTACAACAAGAAAGTGATGGAGCTTTTTACGAACCCAAAGAACGTGGGTGAGATGGAGAATCCAGACGGTGTCGGCAGGGTCGGCAACCCAAAATGCGGCGACATGATGGAGCTCTACATCAGGGTCAAAGACGGCATCATTACCGAGATCAAGTTCAAGACCTTCGGATGCGCCGCTGCCATTGCAACCTCAAGCATGGTAACAGAAATGGCAAAGGGCAAGAACCTAGAAGAAGCTGGCTGCATCACAAAGCAGCAGGTCGCTGACGAGCTGGAGGGACTGCCGCCGCTGAAGATGCACTGCTCAAACCTTGCAGCCGACGCCCTTAAGCTGGCGATCGAGGACTACAGATCGAAACAGGCGGGAGAGCCGCAGGCGGATACCTCTGAAGAGGTGTGAGGCTATTCCTTTTGAGCTGTTATGGGTATCCAATGTTTTCCTTGCGAATAATCTAGATGGTCAGCAATTTGGAACTCATTCCCACAAAATAACGTTGGCATCAACATGACAAAACTGGAATCTCTGAGCCAGGAGATGGCTGAAAAATTCATCCTTGAGCTACTTCGCAAGAACGGCCAGCCGATGAAGACCCAGGAGATAGAGGAGGTTAACATGGACTTGGGCAAGAAATGTCAGGACTCGGCAGTGCTGGTTCTGACCAAGATGCGCTCTAGAGGCCTGATAATCGGAGAGGTGTCCTACGAGCAGGGCGGGTGGCTTTGGAGCCTTCCAGAATAGTATTGTAACACTTCGTTTCAGGTTCGTAGCCAGAACATAAAGGCCAACAGAAAATTGCCAAGCACAACAGAGATGAGCAGGCCAGCGGTCATTGGCACCAGTAACGGAAGCTGGAAATCTACCCATACCTTTTCCACACCTGCTTCTTCAAGTCCCCGATACATTTCCTTCTGAGCCTTATCCTCCTTGATGTCGGAAGCGCGCTTTCCCAGAGTTGGTTTGTGGGTGATGAGCTTTCCGTTCTCCATCTCCTGCATAAGCCAAACATGTTTATCCTTCGTGCTGGCCAGATCCATTTTTAGATAGAACAGAGCCGGGGGAAAACTGGCATCGCCCTTTGCAAGGTTTGTAAATAAATATACCAGAGGGATGGCAATAAGCGGCAGGGTGGTGTTCAAAAGTATCAAAAAAGTGAAAGGGAACGCCATTTCCACCTGGGGTGCGAATATGCCAAAATCCAGGTGGGGGACGACGTCAAAAATGTGGGGGTAGACCGGGAACAGGATCGCCAGCGACATCAGAGCCTTGGCATCGGCACCGCCATAGATTATGTAAAGCTGGTAGAGCAGGTACACAAAACCCACCATCAAAGGGACGAGCGCAAGCTGGAACAGGTCCAAAGGCGCAACTAGGAAGTATTGAAGGCCCAATAATGCCAGGCCTACAACGATCATCACCTGCCATGGCCAGTTCTCCACCTCCCTGACCTTTATGTCTCGAACCGAGGCATACAGAAGTAGTGTCAGGGCAAGAATTACCCTCACCAGGTTCAGAAGGGATAGTGCAAGTTCCACAAGGTAAAATCCGCGGAACCGTATAAATAGCTGTCGAAACCAAAATTCAGGGCACTGGAAAGCGCCAAATACATTTATATACCTTTACGAAATGCCATATCTCCTACTTTCAGGAGTGATTAATTTGGCCAAGAGGCCCACCAGAGGAACAGCCCGAAAAGTCAAAGACAGGTGGAAGTCCAAGCAATGGTTCACCATCCACTCACCAGATATGCTGAACAGAACAGCAATAGCCGAGACCATGGCAGTGGAGCCAGACCAGCTTATGGGTCGCGTGGCAACAGTCACGTTACAGGACCTAACTGGTGATTTCTCCAAGATGCATATCAAATTGCATTTCAAGATTCACGAGGTCGATGGTCTGAACGCCTATACCCTATTTACTGGACACGACCTAACATCGGATTATATCCGCAGGCAGACCAGGAGAAAGAGGTCAAAGCTGGACGGTGTGTTCGATGTTACTACCCGGGACTCTCTGAGGATCCGGATCAAGCCAATGGCTGTGACCGAGAGCAGGATCCAGGTATCCCAGCAGAAGGCTCTGCGCGATGTCATGCGTGAGGTCATTGAGGAAGCTGCCCAGAGCAGGACCATGGACGCCATGGTTGGCGACATCATCCACGGCAACCTTGCAAAGGCCATCCAGAGGAAATGCAAGATCGTCTACCCCCTCAAAAGGGTGGAGATACGCAAATCCGAGGTACTTTCATCCCTGTCGCTGGCTGCAGAAAAAGCTGCAGAGCGCAGGAAAGAGATCGAGGAAGAGGAAGCCAAAAAAGAGGAAGGATCCCGTGAGGAGTTTTTCAATACCGTCACAAGCATCCAGGGCATCGGCGCATCCAAGGCCGAGCTTCTATGGGAAGGCGGCTTGACCTCTGTCGAGGCCATTCTGAAGGCTGATGTTGAGAAGATCACAGAAGTGGATGGCATAGGCAAGGCCTTTGCCCAGAAGCTCGTTGATGGACTCAAAAAGATGGGCGACAAATCAGAGGTCGCACCTGAGGAAATGGACTCAGAGTAGTCGTTCTTGATCTGAACTTAAAACTAATACTTGCGCCATTAGTCGCAATGCTTGGCACTCGCAATTAAGGCGTTTGAAGCAAACTCCCTTATTCGGGGTGTTTCACACACGTGCTCATTCGCAACGTTTGCAAGCAAACGTCCCTCCCACGGCGCGATTGAAGCAATCGCGCCTATTCGGAGCATTTGAAGCAAACGTCCCTCACGGCGCGATTGAAACAATCGCGTCTACTCGGAGCATTTGAAACAAATGCTCCTCGCAACGCGCGGTGTTTCACACGCGCTCACCCGGGGTGTTTGAAGCAAACCCCCTTACTCGGGACGATTGTTCGATCGTCCCTCACTACGCGCTTTGGGGAACAAAGCGCTCATTCGCAACATTTGAAGACAAATGTCACTCGTGCCGGGGTGGCTCAGCCTGGTGGAGCGTCGGACTCATAGGGAGATGCCTATACGACCACACCCAGATGCTCCTGGGAAATCCGAAGGTCACGGGTTCAAACCCCGTCCCCGGCACCATTTTTTTAAAACCCACAGCACAGGAAAAAAATGGTGACGGGGAGTAGACATTATAACCGAGCGAAGTGAGGATATAATGGCTGCGTACCCGGCACCAACACACAGCTCCGAATCAGCATCTTTCCTCTAACACCGCTGGAGTCCAACAACATATATGCGCCTTCATACATACCTGCTTAACAACCAAAGAAGGTGAAACCAATGGAAAAAGAAGAGGAAAGAGACGATGAATGGCTAATCGAATCCATCAACCAACGAGCCAAAAAGCGCAAATCTGGCCTAGCTGACCCCTCTGTAATAATTCCCATCAACAAAGCCTTCGAAGTCTCCCAAAAGGTCCTACCCAGCAAACAAGTGTTCGACATCCTATCAAACGCCAAAACGATGGCCAGAACAGACTGCGATTGCAGATCAAAACCAAACGCTTGCGACGCCCCGCTTAATGTCTGCATCGTCTTAAATTCCCTAGCAGAAAAGCTAGCTAGCGATAACAATAACACAGACATCATCGACATAGAAGAGGCAAAACAAATCTTAGACGCAACAGAAGATGCTGGACTGATACACCTCATCATCAACCAAAAAGGGTTCCAGCCTGAAGCGATATGCAGCTGTTGCCATTGCTGCTGCCATGAGCTAAAAGCTCTGCTGGAGCATAACGACCTAGGCTCTGTTCTCCAATCGGACTACATCACCAAAAAGGACACGACCAAATGCATCAACTGCGGTGAATGCATCACCCATTGCCATTTTCACGCCCACACAGAAAGCAACAACGAGATCATCTACTCCCCCGAAAAATGCTACGGCTGCGGCCTATGCATTGCAAGCTGCCCAACTGGGGCGCTGGAGCTGGTGGAGAAAGAGTGCGTTGAGGGAAAGGATAAACGGTCAGTCGATCAACCGCTTTAGAGTTGGAGTGGAAAGAGGGTGTTATGCATTATTGATTAACTTACTCCACATAGAGATTCATTGGAATGCCCTTGTTTTAAGAATAAAAAGTTTTTTATAATTAAAAAACCCTTTAGATAATGGTGATTACGTATGGAAGTGGCTATTACCAAGATATCATCCAATGGCCAGATCGTGATATCTTCAGAGATCAGGAAGGCATTAGGCATAAAGGCTAAGGACAAGTTCCTTGTCATCGGAGATGAGGATGGCATCATCCTGAAAAGGTTGAAGAAGGAAACCCTCAGGAAGGAGCTGGAGAGCCTCCTCTCCGAATTCAACAATAAGCTCGAAGAGTTGGAAGTATCC
>JAUVCJ010000284.1 GCA_030595765.1 Thermoplasmatota archaeon
GCCAGTGGCTCTGAACATAAATTCTCACATGCCCTGGATGCCATTGCAGCAAAACCAGCGCTACACGGAGAGCAATGCGGGTTGGGCACCATCATGATGATGTACCTCCATGGAGGCAACTGGAAAATAATAAAGGAAGCGCTGGGTAAGCTAGGAGCTCCTGTAACGTCTCAGGCCATTGGCCTCACTGATGACGAGGTCATAAAAGCGCTGATGATGGCCCATACCATTTACCCAGAACGCTACACGATCCTTGGGGACAATGGACTTACCGAGGAATCAGCTGAAAGGCTTGCCAGATTTACTGGTGTTATCGAATAGAGAATTCCAGAGGTCCCATATTTAACTAGCATTACATTGATTTGCAATACGAGTGGGAAATATAATTGAAGAGAAACATCACATTGATCACCAATAAAAGATGGAGGTTACATATATGGCAATTATTACACTGATCGGCAATAACGGTGCCAAAGCCGGTTACAGATTCACTTATCGCGGTGCTCTGACCGAGTGCAGGGATTGCAAGCTCAAGACTGTCTGTTTCAACCTAGACATTGGGACCGAGTATGAGGTGGACGAGGTCCGAGACGTTCAACACGAATGCAATCTGCACGAGGGTGGGGTACGTGTTGTAACTCTCAAGACAGTACCACTCCATTTGGCAATCCCCAGCAAGATCGCAGAGGGGTCCGTGCTTACTTACAGCGAAAACAGGGTTCAGAGCGGTTGCAAGAAGATAGGTTGCCTTCATTACTCTATTTGCCATCCTGAAGGGCTTAAACAAGGAAACAAATACAAGATATTGGAGGTCCTAGATGACCTGGAATGTGCTTTGGATGAATCTCTTAAGGAAGTAATTCTGGAATAAATCTCAGGAATAAAGATCACGAGTAGATTTCTGGAATAGATCTCTGGAATAAATATCTCGAGTAGATGTCTGGAATAGATCTCAGGAATAAATATCTCGAGTAGATGTCTGGAATATAGAACTAATTGAATTCATGACCAATTATACGGTGAGTCGCCTCTTTTGGCTTCATTGGGCTCAATTTGGTTACAGTTTTAGTCAATATACCATAAAAAGTGTTACCTGATGTTTCTCGCCAGTTTTCTTTATGCATGAGGCGCAATAACCACGGACTTTTTTCTTTCTTGGAAAAAGGATCTCGCATTTTGGGCAGATATAGACGTATTTGGTTCCTCTTTTCTTGTACGGGGTTGGCCTTTCAACCTCCATCTTGACAGAGCAGTCCATTTGCTTGCACATCTGGACAAATCTCTTGTCGTCATGCCGAACCTTTTGATCGGGATAGGTCTCGAACATGTATAGGTGTATCATCTCATGTCTGATCGTTCCGTCAGTTATCTCCCAACCATACTTTGTATGATAGAGGGCTGAAAGCGTCAGAACATAACCAGTCTTTCGTTTGGAAAGTGACCCACCACATGCGCTCATTTTGTTTGAGAATCGTATGGTCGGTACCGGAAGCTCATTCTGGAAGTATAACTCGTTATATTGATCAAATAGGTGCATTGCCTTGTCAGTTGGATCTGTGTGTTCATCAATGTCCACAAATCTTTTTAAGAGTGTCTGTGCCATCCCAAATGGGTTAAGGCGTTTGATGTATTTATCACTTCTTGAACCAGCCGTGTTTCTTCTTGTCAGCCAATTCTATCCCCGACTCCTCAGCAAGCTCAAGCATGAGTTCTTTCTGCCTCAGGGTCACCTTTTTGGGAATATCAATGTCTACATGCACCAGTTGATGCCCTTTCCTGTGAGTTCTGGGATCCTCAACACCTTCTTCCTTTAGCCTGAAAACAGTGCCAGACGTGGTGCCCCTCGGGATCTTGAGCCTTGCATTCCCTCTAAGTGTAGGAACCTGGATCTCATCTCCCAGTACTGCCTGGTAATAGCTTATCGAGGTGCCAAATATGATGTCATTATTTCGCCTGACAAAGCTTTTATGAGGGCTTACATTGAAGAATATCTGTAGGCTACCTGGTGGTGCGCCTCGTTCTCCTGCCTCCCCTTCACCTGATAGCCCCATTCTCATGCCGGTGTCCACTCCGGCTGGAACCTTGACCTTGAGAGTTCTCCATTTCTGTACTCGTCCTTGGCCCTTGC
>JAUVCJ010000239.1 GCA_030595765.1 Thermoplasmatota archaeon
ACCATGGGTGCCTTAGAACTGGGCTAGAGCCTTCTCCAGAACATCTGGCTCGTGCTCTTTTAGATCGTAGCCCACCCTGACAATTGGCTTATTGGTGGTGAGTATCCTGTTAAGGTCAATTGGAGTGCCGCCGATTATCACATCGCAATCTGCTGCATCCAACGTGGCCTTTAGGTCATCCACCTGCTGTCCGAAATATCCCATGGCTGGCAGAACTTCCTTGATATGTGTGAACTTTTCCAAGGTGTCTTTAAGGCTGCCAACTGCAAACTGATGCGGGTTGACTATCTCACTGGCTCCAAATTTCTTGGCTGCAATAAAGCCTGCTCCGTATGGCATACCGCCGTGGGTGATAGTGGGTCCGTCTTCCACGACCAGAACGCGCTTACCCTGGATGGCGCTGGGGTCGCTTACGGTCACAGGAGAATCAGCCTCCAGGATGATGGCATCAGGATTGACCATTTTAATGTCCTTTCTGACTCTTGCCACATCCTCTGGTTTTGCAGTCCCGACCTTGTTGATTATTACCATGTCAGATAGAAGGAGATTTGTCTCTCCAGGGTAGTAGCTCAATCCATGGCCTGGGCGATGTGGGTCGTCCACTGTGATGTACAGGTCGGACTTGTAGAACGAGAAATCATTGTTGCCACCGTCCCAAATTATGACATCGGCCTCTTGCTCGGCCTGCCTTAGTATTGCCTCATAATCAACTCCAGCGTACACGATGACACTTTTATCGATATGGGGCTCGTACTCCTCGCGCTCCTCGATGGTACACTCATGCTTATCCAGGTCATCATAAGATGCAAAGCGCTGCACCTTCTGCTTTTCCAGGTCGCCATAGGGCATCGGATGGCGGATCGCAACGACACGCTTTCCCTTGGCCTTGAGTATCTCTACAACCCTGCGGGTAGTTTGACTCTTTCCGCAGCCGGTTCTGACGGCACATATGGCTATGAGGGGCACCTTGGACTCTATCATGGTGTGATTTGCACCCATGATGCCAAAATCTGCTCCACAGGCAATGACCTTGGAGGCCATGTGCATGACGTAATCATAGGGCAGGTCGCTATAAGATAGAATGGCCCGATCCACATTATTAGTCTCGATCTGAGCGTACAGTTCGTCCTCCGAGATTATTGGTATGCCATTCGGGTACAGTGAGCCTGCAAGTGATGCCGGGTATGTCTTGTCGTCAATATCTGGGATCTGGGTCGCTGTAAAGGCTAATACCTCGTAGTTCTCGTTGTCCCTGTAAAACGTGTTAAAGTTGTGGAAATCCCTGCCTGCAGCTCCGATAATGATTATTCGTTCTTTTGCCATGTGTCACCCTCCCGGGGGACCCGACCCGGCCTAGTCAATGCATCCGGGTTGGAGTGAGGCGGCATAGAACTTCATGGATAAGGATTTTACGGAGTTTTCACTTTACCAAGGAAATCTTTCCATCGTTTCTGGTCATTGACCCTAGCTAGGAGTAATTTTCGCTTATGCTCCAACTGTGTGCCTAATGGGGAGTCTTTGTTGTCCACTGTAACGGACTGAGTTTCCATTCTTTGCTTGAGGCTTCTAAGGTCATCCACCCCTCTCAGGATGCCGGCAGCCTCATCCATAAGCTCCATCGCCTCCTTCTCGGTGATGTCGGACTTGGCAATTATGGCCTCCTTCTCCTTTGCCAGATCCTCCAACCTGTCGGCAAGGGCGTTGGCGCTGTCAACCAATTCTTGTGTGAGGGACTCGGTGGTCATGTACTCGTGGATCAGGTCTCTAAGGTTGATCACCTGGCCATCAAGCTCGATCTCATCCGGAACAGGGCTCCCAACCCAGAACATCACTGAATTGAGCCTGTGAAGTATTTTCTTTCTCTCGTCAGGGTCTAGAACTCCATCGAAATTTACGAATTTTTTAATCTCCATCGGCATCCATCCTCGTGATTTTTTATCAGCAGCTATCCCCCTGAAGGCAGTTCGGCACAGCTTGATTCAATACGGCTGACATTACGGCTCATTTAATAAGATTGTTGTGCAACTTAGATGTTACGGCTCATTGAAAATTATCGCTGGCCAACTTCGGCGTTATAGCTCATAGAATAATGGCTCATAAAATAAGATTGCTAAGTACCGTAGCCATGTCCAAGGCCTAGTAATGTCCAAGGCCTAGCAATGTTCAAAGCCTAGTAATGGCCAATGTCTATCATAAATCCGCAACAACCCGGGTACCGGCCTTGCCTTCAAGAGCGTCCAATATCTTATCTGGCGAGGTTATGATCACGGTTTTCCCTCCGTTCTCCAGGAATTGAATGGCTGCTTTGATCTTGGGTTTCATGCTGCCAGTTGGAAAATGTCCCTGATCCATGTAGGTATTTGCCTGGGTGATAGTCATGGTGTCAATGAACTTCTGCTGTGGAGTGCCAAATTCCAGAGCTACTGCGTCTACATAAGTTAGCATGATGAGGGCCTCGGCCTCGATCTCTGTCGCTAGCACTGCAGAGGCAAGGTCCTTGTCCACAACAGCTTCGACACCAATGTACATGCCGCCAGCTTCGGTGTCCTCGACAATAGGGATGCCGCCACCTCCAACAGCCACCACCAGCATGTCGTCTTCCATGAGTTTGCGGATTGAGTGCCTCTCTGGGATCTTGAGCGGTATGGGGGAAGGAACCACCCTTCTGAACTTCTCTGAAGAATACTCCTTCAGAACCCAGCCGTGTTTCTGCGTGAGCGCTATGGCTTTCTCGGTCGAGTAGGTCGGGCCTATGAATTTTGTGGGATTGTCAAAAGCAGGATCAGATGAATCCACTACAACCTGTGTGATTATGGTAACCACGGGTTTGTACTCATTCATGAGTTTCAGCTCGTTTATGAGCGCATTCTGGAGCATGAAGCCGATCTCGCCTTGGGATTGCGCTACACAAACATCCAGAGGCATTTCCGGAACCCTATGTCCTCCTGCCTCGTTCCGAATGAGGATGTTACCTACCTGAGGTCCGTTACCGTGAGTGATGACCATTTCGTAGCGATCTCTGAGGACTATTAATTGGGCAGCTGTGTGTCTAACATTCTTCCACTGCTCTTCCGCAGTCCCTCTCTTGCTGGAATCAAGGATGGCATTGCCGCCAACCGCTATAACTGCACGCTTAAGGGTCACAATAATTCCTCCCCTAGGGTGCAATGGAGTGCAAACCCATGGGAAAACCAGATAGTCATCCATGTATATAGAAATATCTTAATGTAGAATCTTAAGGTGAAGCAAATAATTATCTT
>JAUVCJ010000179.1 GCA_030595765.1 Thermoplasmatota archaeon
GTGGGTTGATGGGTGAAAGGCACTGCCAATGATTCGTGAATTATACTTTATGTACACTTTGCCAACCCAAAGCGTTATAATCGCAATGTTGATTAATCCCTAGAAACGGAGCGGAATAGCAATGGTTAAGGACGAGCCAGCAGCAGGAACTGACACGGATGTAGGAGCAGCAGCTGAAGAATCAGCAGCATCAGCACCTCATGATTTCATCCGCGAGATAATCGAGGAGGATAACAGGACTGGCAAGCATGATGGCAAGGTCCATACCAGGTTTCCTCCAGAGCCCAATGGTTACCTTCATATCGGCCACGCAAAGGCCATACACCTCAGTTTCGGGATCGCCCAGCAGTATGGTGGCAAGTGCAACCTTCGTTTTGATGATACCAATCCCAGCAAGGAGGAGAAGGAGTATGTCCATTCCATCATGGAGGACATAAAGTGGCTGGGTTACGACTGGGAGGACAGGCTTTTCTTTGCTTCAGACTACTTTGGACGGATGTATGACCACGCAATAGAGCTGACGAAAATGGGCAAGGCCTACGTAGATGACCAGACCGCTCAGGAAATGCGTGAGAATCGTGGCGATGTCAAGAAGCCAGGTGTGAATAGCCCATATCGGGACAGGCCAGTGGAGGAGAGCCTGGATCTGCTGGAGCGGATGAGGAACGGAGAATTTGAGGATGGAGCCAGGGTGCTCAGAGCCAAGATCGACATGACCCATCCGAACATGAACATGCGCGACCCTGTGATATTCAGGATACTTCATCAGACTCATCACAATACCGGTGATGACTGGTGCATATACCCGATGTATGACTGGGCCCACGGTTTGGAGGACTCCTACGAGGGCATCACCCATTCGCTGTGCTCGTTGGAGTTTGAGAACCATCGCCCGCTTTACGACTGGTTCCTGATCCAGCTTGGAGTCTATCACCCCCGCCAGATAGAGTTCGCAAGGCTCAACATCAGCTACACAGTCATGTCAAAGCGCAAACTTCTGGAATTGGTGGAGGGCGATTATGTCAACGGCTGGGATGACCCACGGATGCCCACACTTTGCGGGATGAGACGGCGTGGATACCCAGCAGCAGCGATACGGGACTTCCTGGACCGCGTGGGTGTGGCAAAGAAGAACAACACAATCTCGCTTCAACTCCTGGAGGCCTGCGTCCGGGAAGAACTTAATAAAATCGCTCCCAGGTTCATGGGCGTTCTGGACCCACTAAAGGTCGTTGTCGAGAATATTCCCGAGGGGCAGGTCGAGATGATGGAGGCCATCAACAACCCAGAAGACCCAGGGGCTGGCACACGCCAGGTTGCATTCACAAGAGAACTATTTATCGAGCGCAAGGACTTCATGGAGGAGCCTGTAAAAAAGTTCTTCAGGCTGGCACCCGGACGTGAGGTGCGCCTGCGTTACGCCTACTTCCTGACCTGCACTGGCGTTATCAAGGACGATGACGGAAATATCCTCGAGCTACGATGCACCATCGACCCTGCAACCAAGGGTGGCGACTCCCCAGACGGGCGCCGTGTAAAGGGCACTCTTCACTGGGTGAGCGCTTCCCACGCATTGGACGCCAGAGTGCGCCTCTACGACCTGCTTTTCACAGACGAGGACCCATTGGGTAACAAAAAGAAAGACTTCAAGGAGCTGATCAACCCGGACTCCCTGGAAGAACTAACTGGTTGCAAAGTGGAGCCAGGTCTAGCTAATTTAGAAGTTGGCCAGCCCATCCAGTTCGAGAGGACTGGCTATTTCTGTCTCGACAACGATTCAAAGCCAGGCGACCTGGTGTTCAACAGAACCGTAGGTCTGCGCGATGGCTGGGCAAGGATGCAGAAGCAGAAAAAAAAGAACTGACGCTCAAACTAGCTAAGTGAATACCTTGAGCACCTACCGTCTGTACAAGCCTATAGCGACAATTGTTCAACTCTTATTCCTGCGGCCTGATAATCACTTTGATGCTCTCTCCTGCGCTGGCTACCAGCCCAAATCCAACTTGAGCCTTTGCAAGCGGCAGGCGGTGTGTTATGATGTCAGTGACCTCGACCTGTTTTGATTCGATCAGGGCTAGAGCCTCTCGCAGGTCGTTTGGCGACCCTGCATAGGTGGTGGTGAATGTAAGCTCGTTGCACCAGGCTTCCCAGAGATTGAGCGGGATGCGGACATCCGGGTCTGATGGCGCAAAGAAAAGGATGGTGCCGCCACGGTCCACACAGTTGAAGGCCTGCTCCACTGCTGGCTTTGCTCCAGTACAGACAATAACGAGATCTGCAAGACACCCGCCATTGTGTTCCTTGACCAAAGCAGGGACGTCTTCTCTGGCATCAAGAGCGAGGTCGGCACCTGACCTGACCGCTGCATCAAGCCTGTACTGGCTGACATCAGTGGCAATGATCCTGCTGGCACCTCTGGCTCTGGCCAGCTTGATGTTGAGAAGCCCGGATATTCCTGCTCCCAGCACGAGAACGGCTCTCCCCTCTTTCATTCTGGCATGTCTCATACCTCGAACAACGCAGGCTAATGGCTCAATGAAGGTGGCCTCATCATAGCTCATGGAGTCTGGCAGCTTCAGGGTCCCTTTCTGGACATTGATGGCAGGGAGCCTCAGATACTGGGCAAACCCTCCTGGATAGAACTTGGTGCTTCGTAGTGAATCGCATGTGGAGTGGTGCCCATCCAAGCAGTACTTGCACTCATCGCAGGGCACATGATGGGTTGCCATAACACGGTCACCCACTGAGAAACCCGCACCACCATTTTCGGCCTCTACTCCCTCCCCAACCTCTACCACCTCGCCAGCGATCTCGTGGCCAAGCACCAGTGGAGCCTTCTTTATGCGATACCATTCCATTACGTCAGACCCGCAAATCCCGCTGGCCATCACCTTTACGAGAAGCTCGCCAGCTCCAATTTTAGGTATGTCCATTTCCTCAAGGCGCACATCGGAATTGTTGTAGTACATTGCAACCTGCATAAGCTCGGACCTCCTGATGTTTTTTGAAGTTGGCTGGACCAGAAGTCTACTCGCTCTTGTTCTTCAGGCTCTCCAGAAGCTCCATGGCCTCTTGAGGGGTGTAGTTCTGATGAACAATTGCTCTTACAGATTGGATCATTGCTGCAGGGTTTTCTGCCTGGAAGATGTTCCTGCCCATGTCAACACCGATGGCACCGGCTTGTAGAGCATCATAGGCCATCTGCATGGCATCCATCTCAGGCATCTTCTTTCCCCCGGCAATAACGATTGGCACCGGGCAGGAGTTGACGACCTTCTCAAAATCCTCACAATAATAGGTCTTGACAATGCGGGCTCCAAGCTCAGCAGCCATGCGGGAGGCCAGTGAAAGGTATCTTGCATCCTTTCCAAGTCCCTTTCCAACTGCAGTGACTGCCAATACCGGGATCCCGTATCTCTCGCCCCAGTCAACTACCTGGCTCATGCCTAAGATTGTGTCTCTCTCGTAAGGCTGGCCAACCAGGATGGAGAAGGCCACACCTGCAACGTTGAGGCGTATGGCATCTTCAACAGACACGCTCTGGCCCTCATGGAGCAGGTGTGTTTCATTGAGTATGCTGGTCCCGCTTGATACTCTGAGCATTATCGGGATGTCGGTCTCTGCTGGCACACAATTGCGTAACCCTCCACGTGTTGGCATCAACACATCAGCGTAAGGGAGAAGCGGCAACAGTGTGTTCTCAAGGTCTTCAAGGCCCGATGTGGGTCCCATGAAATAGCCGTGGTCAACGGCAAGCATAAGTGTCTTTCCAGTCTCCGGTCTGATAATCCTTGACATTCTATTCTTCATACCCCAGTCCATGATGATTTCTCCTTTAGAAGTTCGAGTGAATTAACCCATCTGTGTATAAATAAATATGTGCCTCTAGGATTCTTTTCAATATTTGGCGAAAAATCCGAAAATGTTAGGCGCCAGTCCCTCTGACGAATCACTCCAGGGTAGCATTCTATTGATTTTGGTATAACTGCTGAAATGGCTGTCATGATATTGGCAGCCCCCCCCCTCCGTATTCCAATCACTACCTTTTTAAACGAACCTCTCCATTTCCAATGGGGCGGAAATCATGAAGACATATCCACTTTACGTCAAGGGTTTGGACGAGCATCTTTCAGGCGGCATACCTCAGCATCATACCATAATCCTTTCAGGCACACCAGGAACTTACAAGTCCACTCTGGCCTACAACATTCTCCTACACAACGCCAACACGTTGGGGATACATGGGATGTATGTGAGCCTGGAGCAGAGCAAGGAGAACCTGGAGTACCATCTTACCAATATGGGATTCAAGGAGCCGACCCAGGGCGGCGTGGATATCATGGACATGGGAAAGCTCCGCAAGCTCAAGGGGCAGTTCCAGGAGAGAAAACGGGAGGAAGGCACACTATCAGAGGATATATCCCTCAAGTACAGCCTTGCAAACCTCAAGAACATGATAAGCAACAGGATCGAGAAGAACAACATCGAGCTCATGGCCATTGATTCTCTTGAACTGATGGAGCTTGCTTTCAAGATGAACGAGCCCAGAGAGGACCTGTTCTACTTTTTCAACTGGCTAAAAGACCTTAACATTACCACAATGATTATTGCCGAGGCATTGAAAGACACATACGCCAGGCACGACCTTGGATTTCTGGCCGATGGTATCATACAGCTACGGATGGATCGCCTGGATGACATGTCCACTCGCAGGTTCATAAGCGTTGTCAAGATGCGCGGTGTCAACCACTCTACCGATTACTTCGTGTTCAGTTTTAAAGACGGTTTCTTCGACGCAGCAAGAGCCATAATCTGATGCTGGAAAAGTGATTCTCAGGTTAAATCTCAAATATTGCAGCTATTTGACCAAAGGAGCGCATTAATTCTAGAGCAAATCATCTGCTCTTATTGAGATGCAAGTGGTGGTAAAGGCTTAATTGTTGTTCTAGCAAACCAAAGTATATTCTCAAGCTTGCGGGGGTTCTTCGGCTGGTGCAGCAACAGGTTCTGTAGCTGGCTCAACTGGAGG
>JAUVCJ010000036.1 GCA_030595765.1 Thermoplasmatota archaeon
AGCGACCAGGGTGTTCGGGTCATTTGAATCGATGGCGACCACGGCGTACGATCCTTCGATCTGGGTTGCAAGCTTTACCATGGCCTTCTCAAGATCCATCCCTGAAGCAGCATGCTCGGCCAGCATGTGAACCAAAACCTCGCTGTCTGTTTCGGAGCTGAAGACCGCTCCGTTGGAGATCATGCTTTCCTTGAGGGCTGGAAAGTTGTCAATTATGCCATTGTGAGCCAGGGCAAACCTGGAAGCGTTGTCTGTGAAGGGATGTGAATTCTTCTTGGATGGTGGGCCGTGGGTTGCCCATCTGGTATGGCCGATTCCTTGGGTAGAATCCGTTGCAGGTACATTTTTTTCCAGATCCTCGACATATCCCTTGTCCTTTCGCAAAAGCAGTTCATCATTTTCATCCATTAGTGCTACACCTGCCGAGTCATAACCCCGGTATTCCATCCTTTTAAGGCCGCTGAGGAGAACCTTCCTGGCCTCCCTGTCTCCGATGTATCCTATGATGCCGCACATTGAAGTTCACTGGTTCCTTTGAACGCCTGCCAATTCATAGAATTCTGGAATTGTCTTTGACCTTTCCCGAGAGTCTGCAAAGGCTTCCAACCCTGCATCTAGCCCCCAGTATTGTGCCGGGGCTGGTGCATACGCTAGCTCCCAGTTTGCAATCCTCTCCCATGAACGCGCCTGCATGCTCCACTTTATACGAAAGGGTGGGGTCTGAGTTTGAGCTTATGAAACACGAACCTGTGATGGACGAGAAATGTGGACCCAATGTTACTCCTTCTCCTAGGACGGAGTTTGATATGGAAGAGCCTGAACCAACAAGGCAGTCCCTCATAATCATGCTATTTGAGACCGTGGTAAATGGCTCCAGGTGTACGTTGTCCCCTAAAGCAGTGCTTGGCTGGAGCACGACGTTTGGTCCAATGATACAGCCCTTTCCTATGATGCAAGGCCCCTGGATGTATGTGCCTGATTTGATGATGCTACCATTCCCTATCAATACATCCCCTCTGATGGTCACTCCCTCTTCAATTGTGCCAGCCCTTCCCTGCTTGACGTTCTTCATGGCAAGCGTGTTCAGGTGAAGAAGATCCCATGGATGAACAGCATCAGCCCATGTCCCATTTTCTGCGTGTACTGCACGTATCGGTATTCTTTTCTTTAACATATACTGGAAGAGTGTGGTCAGGTCATGCTTTGAGAACTCTTTAAGTTGCTCTATTTCATCAAAGACCCTAGGGGAGAGCCTGAATATTCCGGTTGTTATGAGGTTCGTCATCTCATAATCTGGTTTCTCAACAACCTTGGAAACATAACCCCGCTCAAGAAAGACCACGCCATATTTGGAGGGCTGGTCAGTTTCGCAAACGACCATACCATAATCCTCCTCAAGGTCTAGAAGTGAGCGAACAGTCACTGGCTGGATCATGTTGTCTCCTGCTGCAACAATGAAATCCCCGTCAATGAACTCTTTTGCAAGGCTAACCGCATGTGCTGTTCCCAGTTGCTTTGACTGCACTACATACTCGATGGAAACTCCGAACCTCTTTCCATCCTCGAAATAGCTCATTATCCTTTCTTTGTGATAGCCTACTATCATCACGATCTGATGGATCCCATTTTTGCTTAGGGCCTCTACTACATACTGGAGTATTGGCCTGTTAGCCACAGGTATCATGACCTTTGGCTCGGAATGCGTGAAAGGACGTAGCCTGGTGCCCTCCCCGGCGGCGAGAATCACAGCTTTCATGTAAAACGAGACTCTACAAGCCAAATGCTCCTATATATCCTTTTCGAACTCCAAAAAATCACTGGGGGGATTTTCCTGAACTCTGATGTATGTTAGAATTACCAATTTAAGATGACGGAATTGGACATGTCCTATGGATAAGTATATATATACATAAACCTCAATGTTTTTTTTCAAGAACATTCCAGAGTAAAGAAGAACGTTGGATGAAGAAGAGAAAATTGTAGTAAAATATCTCGAATCAGGAAAGCAAAGCAAATATCTAATATTTCGCTGGAGGATTAACTGTTGACAAAATTTAATGAGGCCAAAAGAAGCCCGCGAGGCGGCCCAAGATCACGCCTCGGCCTCGCTAATGGACATGGCCGTTTTAGCGGCAAAGGTATGGTCGATGGCAATGGTCTTGTGAACGGTAACGGCCTCGTCAATGGCAACGGTCTTGTGAACGGTAATGGCCTCGTTAATGGCAATGGTCTTGTGAACGGTAATGGCCTCGTTAATGGCAATGGTCTTGTGAACGGTAACGGCCTCGTTAATGGCAATGGTCTTGTGAACGGCAACGGCCTCGTTAATGGCAACGGTCTTGTGAACGGTAACGGCCTTGTCAATGGCAACGGGTTCACAAATGGCATGGGCTCCTCTGTTATGGGTCCCTCCAGGAACCTAATGTATCATAGAAACACCATTATGATTTCAAAGGGCATCAAAAGAAGCATGGTTCTTGGAATTCTCCTGGCAATGCTGCTGGTGATGCCGATATTTCTTCATTCCAGTTTCTATATCAAGCCAGTGATGTTCGGTACTGATGGTGACTTTCGAGAATGGGATGATGTCTTTGCATATCAAGATGGTATTGACGGAGTGGAACCCGGCATTGACATCATTAGCTATTCGATCAGGATGGATGAATCTCAACCCCTGTTATATTTTCATGTGACAACCAAGGACAATATGTTCTTGGGTTTGAATGGAAGCATTGATAGATTGGAGATATTCATTGATGTGGATGGCCAAATGGATACTGGGTACCTAATTCATGGGCTCGGTGTCGAAAAAATGTTGGACTTTTCGGGCTGGAACAGAACCATTCGCATTTTCAAGGGTCTTACCCACAACGGCTCCTCTGACCAACTGGACTTTCAGGCCTTTGACGGGACCTTCTCTCCATCTGTATCCTTGCTTAGTAACCGCCTTGAGGCTCAGGTAGGGTCATATGGCCTGTTGGACGGAGGTGCTAGAGTATTGTTCCACTCCTCCAATTCACTTGGCCAGGAGGACTGGGCAAGTTTCACCATCGGCATAAGGGATGGTGCTATCCGCCTGTTGCAGAAATTTGTCTCTCCAGAAGTGCTACCCTTGGGCACAAGCACCCAGATTGCAGAATTTGAGCTAACATCCCAGGGAGGCTCAGGTAGCATAAGCTCCATAACACCGACACTTGTCTCTGCTGGAAGCGCAATGGACCTGCGCCTTACGCTCTGGGACAATGAAATCTCCGTTCTGGAGGATGGAGCATTTAGATTCAGCCCTCCCCTGGAGATCTTGCCCGACAGCCCAGTTACGTTACAGGTTCATGCTTTCATCAACGACCCCCATGCTAGCGGAGTTCTCCATGGTTTTTCCATAGCTTCTGCAGATGACGTCAATGCAAACTTCCCAGTGACGTTGGACACCCTGGATGCTGATAACGAACTATTCTATGTGGGTCAGATACCTTCTGATATCACGATCGATGGAATGTTCTTTGATTGGAGAAGCACTCCTAGGCAGTTTGATTTCGATGATGATTCCCCACCTAGCAACATAGATATTGTCGAGTACTCCTCTGTAGGCGCTTTTGAGTTCTCAAGCTTCTATGTCAAGACCAGCGGCCAGATGATGTTGGGCACTCTTTTACCCATGGAAAAACAGGTGCGCGACAAACCAGTTCTGCCAATAGAACCTGAGCCGATAGCCCCGGAGCCTGTTGACCCGGAACCGCCAATGCCTGCCAATCGCTTGCCGCCGCTTCTGGCCGAGGATCATTTGGCCATCTACATTGATAGTGTTGATGATTCTCTCCTTACCTTATCATCAGACGATGAATGGGAAAACATCACAGTGATTGCGGAGTATCTCATACTGATCTCTGGCAAAAATGGAGATATCACCCAAAGCACGCTCTATGAGTGGCATAGTGGGTGGAATGAGCTCGGAACGGCTCCGGCAGCAACAGGTGAGAATGAGATAGAGGTTCAGGTCCTGAGTGCTGATGTGCTGGGAAGCTCACCTTCTGAATGGAGTGTCTATTACGAAATGACGGACTGGAGACACAATCGTGACCAGACTGACATACCCATAACACCGTCTAGCCCGCTGACAGGGTACAAGAGCAGGGCAGACATCAATATTGACGTCCAGGATGGTACCATGGCGGATTGGGACAATGTCCAGATGACATTTATTGATGCCGATGATGTTAATAATGCCAAGGGCACCGATTTGTCAATGGTGGCGTTTACTACCGATGATACTTGGTTATATATCCGATGGGACGTATTCAATGAGTCGAAGCTATGGTCACCTGATACAGTCTATAGTATTGGATTAAATCTTACTGCTACCGGAATTGTTTTTGATATCTATTGCACGGCTTGGCTGAAGGATGGCATACTTACTGATGTTTCTATCCGAAATGCATTAACCCCAACTATAGTATACTGGTCCTGGAATGATGACCTGGATCCCACAGATGGAGAGATAATTTATGATCCTGTACCTGGAGGGAATTTTGGAAATCATTCTACAGAAGCACGTTTTCCATTATCTATTATTAATTTCACCACCGACCTTATCTTTGGCCAGTGGAGGTCACATGCCAGTGGCCAGCTCAACTCGAATGTCAAGGATTACTGCCCTGAGGAGGGTCTTTACATTAAGTACAACACAACCACAGGCGTTGGAGGTGTAGTTTCGCGCCCCAATGAGAGCCTTCCAGCAGCTTTTCTGTTCAACAAGACCTCTGATGTGGAGTATGCTTATCCCGGCGACCCAATTCAGTGGACACTCAATATCAATAATCTCGGGGAGAATTATTCTCGAACCCTCTACGTCAATGAGACCCTGCCTTTCGGCACCACCTATGAGGAGGATAACTCAACAGATATGTCGGTCGTATTCAGCGGGGACGAGCTCAACGTTACAAAGAACCTCATAGAATGGACAGCCAGTGGTTATGAGGTACATTACGTGTTCACCAATGTATCAGAGGGGAGGTACCAGCTAGGCATCAACAGCACTGTGAACATTACACAGCCCTTGGATAGCTACATCACCAACAATGTGATGCTGGATTACTACGAAAATCCTGGATTTCCACTTGACTATGCTGCATCTGTTTACATACCTGCATTCACAGCAGAAAAATACGCTAACGTTACCGAGGCATACCGTAATGACACTGTTCAATGGTCTATATGGTTTAACAACTCAGGCGGTGGAACCGTTTCAGCCATCTGGATAAATGAGACAATTCCATTTCATTTAGCTTACGTGGATGACAATTCCACCTCGACTGCTATAGACTACAGCGGAATTGCTGCCAACGCGGTCAAGACAGAGGTGGGTTGGAACTCAGAAGGTTACGAAATAAGCTATAAATTCATTGATGTGCCAGTTGGGTCGCACCTTTTCGTGATAAACACCACTGTCAACGACACGGCTCCCACTGGAAAGATCAGCAATAACATTACAATGGCCTGGACTGCAAGCCCACTTGATGTTGATGCTTTTGGAGAGATCACAGTAGTAATTGCCGAGTTCTCTGACATAATAATACCAATAATGTTCATGATGGCCATGATGGTCATTGGACGCAAGCGTTCGAGAGGGCGCACCAATAAGAAGAGCGATTGAGGAGAGGAAGCCATGCACAATGAAGAGATACCTCCAGAAGAGGAGAAATGGATCTGTCCTGCCTGCGAGGCTGAGATACCGGCAGGCTCACCTATCTGTCCCAAATGTGGCCAGGAGTTCGATTTATCAGGTGAAGTGGGCATCTGCCCCAAGTGCGAGGCAGAGGTTGTAATTGGCTCTGCTGCGTGCCCAAATTGTGGTCAGGAATTCGCCACTGAGGAAGATTCCGAAACTGAAGCGATGGATGAGGATGCAACCAATGGCTTGGTTGCTGATTATGGTGATGAAGAATATCTAAACGAGGAGTACGTAGATGATGATGCTGTTGCTGATGATGGAGTTCAGGATTTTGAGGAAGTTGAGAATGCTGAGACGGCTGTAGAATTTCCTGAGCCTGTCGAGGAGTTGGTTCAGATTGGCGATGAAGAAGAACCAACTGACGCTTACCTTTCTGAGAATTTAGAGAAGCCCTCTGATGAATATCTTTCTGATGATATAGATGAACCCTCTGTTGCCTACCTTTCTGAGAATTTAGATGAACCAACTGACGCCTATCCTTCTGATGATGTAGAGGGGCCAACTGATGAACCCCAACTAGAACCAGGGGACTCTGGGACTCAAGAGCAGGATGTGGAGGGTTCCATTGAGAAAAAGGATGATTCATTAGAGGAAGAGGTGGATCATGCAGAGGGTGAAACGGATCCCACTGAGGAGGTCATTATGACCTCTGTCACAATGGAACCGGAAGAAGCTTCTCTTGTTGCCGCTGTGGTTCATAATCTGTCTGAATCGGATGACCAAAAACTCGATGATGACTATATCTCCATTGATGGGGACGATGAGCGAGCCTTTGTTGATTCTGAGGAATTTCTGGATGATGATGATGTTGCCCAGGCTCCTATTGATGAGGACGACGAGCGAGCCTTTGTTGATTCTGAAGATGAGCAATTGTTGAAAACAATCGATGGCTATGAGCCAATTGCAGACTATGAGCCTACAGAGGAGCGACAGGAGAGCATCACTACTCATACTGTTGGGGGGGATGACAACATCACAGAGGAGATTATAGTCACTGAGACGATAATCGAGGAGGAAATTCCCCAACCACAAATGGAGCAAACATCTGCACCTGAGGTGCTATACGAGAAGTTCCCAGTTCTGAATAGCCTTGTTAGATTTGAGGCACCCATAGTGCTCATCTTGTACCTTGCAGCATTGGGCTTTGTGATGGTCTTTAACTTCCTTGGAGGCTCATGGCATGATAATTTCAGGCTTTACAATACCTATCTGACCCTTGTAGCCGGATTGGGACTAACTCTAGCTTTCGTGCTGGTTCTGGTGACCAGACCAGAGATAAGCTCTGGTGATGTGGGTAGCGATATTAGAAAAATGTTAGGGATTCTGGGGGTTGTTGTGCTTCTCACAGCGATGCTCCTACTCCTGATATTCGGAGCCAGACTTGGTGAGTTTATTTTGCTGTTGAACATTTTGGTGGTCTTTGGCTCTCTTGCTCTCATCCAGCTATCCAGGGCACTATCCTGGAGCGAGGTCAAGAGACTGGCCATTTGCCTGACTGGAATAACACTGGTTCTTTTAGTGCCTGTTCACGAGGCTTTTGGCCCTTTCAAAACAGATTTCACAACAATCCCATGGCATGCTGGCAACGAAGCAATGATAGTGGGAGGCCTAATCCTTGCTGCTGCTGGATTCTCCACGCTAAGAACAAAAGCAGCTTTTCTAACACTCTGGCTCTTCGGTCTCATGGTCTTGTTCCTGATACCTTTTCACGAGGCTGCAAGCATCTTAGCTTCAGGTAGCTATGAGCCATGGGATCATACCTTTGCAATAACCGGCCTGGTTACGGCTAGTGCCGGAACAGCAGGCTTCCTTGTGCGCAGGAATAAATTAGGCGGCCTGACAAAGCATCTCCACGCAGGTAATGAGCTGTTCAAGCTTGAAGACTATAAGGGAGCCCTCATACATTACGATAGGGCGATGGACATGGCTGTGTCCACTGAATCTTCCATGAAGAATCATGTTCCCTGGTTGGCAAAGGCAGATGCCTATGTAATGCTTGGAAAGCTAGACCAGGCTCTTGCCATGTATGACATGGCAGTCAGCATCAACCCCAGGGATGAGATGTTGCTGGTCAATAGAGCCAATTGCCTTGCTCAACTCAAGCGTAAAAATGAGGCTCTAGAATCCATTCAGAAGGCGCTATTCATCAAGGAGAACAATCCTGAGGTCTGGTTATCCAAGGCCACCATAGAAATGGAGATGGGACGCCTTGAAGATGCTAATGAATCATACCAGCGCATACTCAATCAGTACCCTGAGCATGAACGAGCTGTGCTTGGCAGGAGTAGAATACTTCGTCTGCTACACAGGTATCCTGAGGCATTGGATCTGTTGGAGAAGTCCATAACTCTGAATCCAGACAATACTGCATTTCTTCTTGACAGGGTGCGTGTCATGTACAGCGCAGGCATGAGAGATGAGGCACGACAGATTCTAGACAGTGTCCTGAAAAGGGAGCCTAAGAATTCCTTAGCCATTAGAGAGAAGTCAAAAATGCTAATGGATCTAGACCAGCATGTCGAAGCCGAGGAATTGCTACAATTTCTCTCCATCGGAGAGGACGATATCGAGTTGCGGCTGCTCAAAGCAAGAAACGCTTCACTCATGGGAGATGACCAGAGGGCGACCGGTATCTTGGAAGGCTCACTTGCCAAGTATGGTGAGCACAAGGACGTTCTGTTCATGCTCTCACGCATTCAGGGTAGTGCCAGCAGAACCGAAGAGGGAGTTGATACCCTCAGGAAGGCAGTGTCTATCTCAAAACCAATGCTTGACAATGCCCAGCTTGCAGGAGCACTGGAGAGGTTTGCTGATTACATTAAGGATGACCCAACAGTGCTTGATGCCAGAAAAGGCAAGATGGAGACTCATATGAAACTTGAGGATTATCACGGAGCCTTGCAAATGTGGCCGGGGATCGAATCTGTCAATGGCCATGATCCAATGATGTTCAACCTAGCTGGTGAAGCCTACCTCAAGACAACCGACCTGCCAAAAGCTCTGGAGGCCTTTGAACAGAGCATTGCGCTGGATCCTGAGAATCTAACAGCCCTTTTCAAGAAGGCCAACATACTTGCGAAGCAGAACAGGCTCGATGAGGCAATTGAGCTGTTCAATCAAGTGCTATCAAAAAATCCCAATTACCCTCCGGCACTGACCAACAGGACTAGATGCATCAACTCCAGGCTGGAGCAGGGAAGGCGCCGGAACCTGTAAACTAAAGAAAGATGGTCTGATCCCGTCCTGGGCCGTAGGAGATGATCTTAACAGGCACACCTGCGTCGTTCTGGATGAAGTTGATGTAGTTCCTCATATTTTCAGGAAGCGCATCCCATCCCTTGCTTGCCCATCCTTGCATTTCTTCTTCTGAGATCGTGCCCCAGCCTGGCAGGATTACATAGTCCGGGCTTGACCTTCCAAGCAGATCCAGATCGTATGGGAAATACTTGGATATCTCATCGCCAAGGTTGTAGCCAACACATACCTTCAACTCATCTAAGCCATTTAGAACATCAATTTTTGTTATTACCAGGCCGGTAAGTGAGTTTAGCCTAACAGCGTGTCTAACAACCACCATGTCCAGCCATCCGCAGCGCCTAGGTCTGCCTGTTGTTGTGCCAAATTCGTGCCCGATGTTACTCATGTGCTCCCCGACCTCGTCGTCAAGCTCGGTCAGCATCGGCCCCTCTCCCACCCTGGTCGTGTAGGCCTTGACCACACCTAATATCTCATCGATATGCTTTGGCCCAAGCCCTGAGCCACTGCACATTCCGCCACCACAGGTGTTCGAAGATGTGACAAATGGATAAGTGCCGTGGTCTATGTCCAGCATAGTTCCCTGGGCACCTTCAAGAAGTATTTTTTTCCCTTCCTTTGTTCTTGCCTCGTGGAGTAGTACAGAGGTGTCCTTGATGTAGGGTCCAAGGCGTCTTGCATAGTCCTGACATCTTTCCAGGGTTTCAGTTAGGTCTACTTGGCCTGGTGCTTCCAGAGCCTGCAACATCCTGTTCTTTAGAGGTACCAGGAACTCCAGCTTCTCCTTCAGAAGGTCTGGCTTTAGAAGGTCGCCAGCTCTGAGGCCATAGCGATTGATCTTATCTGCATAGGTGGGGCCTATCCCCTTTTTGGTGGTGCCTATCTTGTTCTCGCTTGATTTAAGATTCTCTTCGGCACCATCCAGAAGCCGGTTATGAGGTAGAATGAGGTGTGCCCTGTCGCTGATCGATAGGTTAAGAGCTCCAAGCCCTCTTTTGTTCAGGTCTTCCATCTCTCCGAGCAGAACTTCGGGGTCAATCACAACACCGTTTCCGATGACTGCCATCTTTTCAGGCCTGACAACGCAGGATGGCAACAGATGGAACTTGAACTCGGTACCGTCCACCACGATGGTATGGCCAGCGTTGTTCCCGCCTTGAAATCTCACCACGATATCTGCGCGCTGAGCATAGTAATCTGTGATCTTTCCCTTGCCCTCATCTCCCCACTGGGTTCCTATTATGGCTGTTACAGACATGTAATCACGAAGACCCCAAAAGGAAGAATTGCAGATAATGTTTTGGTTGGATCGGAGCAAGTTTGGCTTGAGCCAATGCCAGTAATAATCGCTAAGTTCGGTTGAAGTCAATGCCAGTAATAATCGCTAAGTTCGGTTGGGGTCAATGCCAAAAATGATTATTACCCAGTAAAGGCATGTGGATGCGTGAATGACGACTTCCCTACTCCATCCAGGCTCCAGCCCTTTACGGTCTTCACCATGATGTTGGCGGCTCTCTCGCTATACGCTCTATGGGAGATGACCCACTGGTCTGGCTTCATGCCTGCAGCTCTGGCTATAGGTGGATTTGCATTTCTTTTCGACTTCCTGCTGGAATATCTTGGGGTCAAGACCCTTAAGTGGAGATACCAGATGGGAAAAAGCGTAGTAGGGGTGCCCTTGCTGATACCGCTCTTCTTTCTCTTCGGCGGGATACTGGCAACCTTTGCCTTCTATATTCTCAACGCACCCGAGGTCACAAAGGCGTTGGCAGACTGTTTCCTGTTAGATGGTATCAGCCTCCTGCAGTTCATATTCCTGGCGCTTGCCGCATTTTTCCTCACTGGTTATTTTCTCAGACCAGCCAACAACTGCCTGACATTCGGGTTGCTTCCTCTGGCCTTTGCGCTTTATGTGGAGTTCAACCAGCCATGGATGCTCCTGCTCTCTCTGCTTCCTGTCTATGTTGATTACTACCTTGAGGGTAGGATGGTCAAGAAGAAAGAGATCACATACAAGGATGGCAATGCACCACTGGCTCATCTTGTTGCACTGACCTATTTCTCAACCACCCTGCTGTTGATGGGGCTAGTGGGCTACATCATGCGATATGTGTTCGACTTTCCAGTTCGGTCTTGGTAGGCCGTCTGCGTGGAGATGTTGCCGCTGTATATTAATTGCAATTCAGGCAGGCCAAGTGCTCTGGAGTTTGCAGGAGCTATAGTGGCGCACTTACCATTTAGGACAAATGATTGCGTGTGCCACACATAATCAAGAACCTCTCCATGCGTCCTATATGTTTGGTTCTTGACTATAAATGCGTGAAAGCTCCCAGAATTTGGTAAGCCAATAATTATATTTGCAAGGCGCTATAGCCGTTTCAATGAGGCTGGAGGTGCTTGGCAGTAGCAGCGCAGGTAATGCAACGCTTGTTGACGGAGGCGATGCCCTTGTACTGGTTGATGCAGGGTTAAGCACCAGGCAGATATCGCTGAGAATGGAAGCTTTGGGATACCATCTGGCCGACCTTGATGCCGTACTGATAACCCACGAGCACGGCGACCACGTAAGTGCTCTTCGTGTAATGATGAAAAAGCATCCAATACCGGTTCATGCAAATAAAAAAACCTTTGGGGGTTTCGATAGTAGCATCATACCTACTAAGAACGAGTTCAGCACCGGATCCAGTTTCTATGTATCTTCTCTGCACATCACTGCATTTCCTGTATCACATGGCGCAGCCGACCCTGTGGGCTTCTTCTTCAATGATGGTGAAGAAAAAGCCCTGGTAGCAACCGATAGCGGGCAGGCCACCAAGGAGCTTCTGAAACATGCCAAGGGATGCCAGACCTATGTAATTGAAAGTAACTATGACACAGAGATGCTGATGGATGGCTCCTACCCATTCTTTCTAAAGCAAAAGATCAGCGGCCCATTTGGGCACATGTCCAACGATGATTGTGGAATGCTGCTGGTGGATTCCATCGAAGATAATGACCCCAGAGTGATACTTGCCCACCTAAGCAAGGACAATAACACCCCCCAAAAGGCGCTGGAAACTGTCAATGGGTTTCTGGAGAGAACTGGGAAGAAGGCAAGGGTCGAGGTCTGTAGCAGGTGAATGACCTTCAGGCTTAGTATCCGTTCCTCCTCAATTCTAAGTATCTAGTATCAGCTCTGCCCAATTCTAAAGGTTCAGTATCCGTTCCTCCTCAATTCTAAGGATTCAGCATCAGTTCCTCCCCAATCATTAATATTCTCCAATACCTTGCTCCTAGTGGTGACACAAGTTGTACCTGGACGAGCTAACAATGGTGGAATTTGAGGAGTGGCTGAACCCAAGAAGCCTGATGATATTGCCGATCGGTGCAGTTGAGGAGCATGGGCCGCATTTGCCGCTTAACACCGACTCGGTACAGCCGGAGCACATAAGCGAGTTGCTAGTAGAGGCTCTGAAGGGAAAGATGGACGTATTGATCGCCCCACCTTTGCGCTATGGGTATTGCAACACAACAGCCCCTTTCCCTGGCACCATCTCGATATCAGTGGATTCGTTAAAAGCCATTGTAAAGGACATACTTTCTGAGTTCTCACGGCAGAAGATCCCAAACGTTCTGGTGCTTTCGGGTCATGCAGGTAGTGGGCACCTGGCTGCGCTACGAATGGCTGCTGGGGAGGTGGCAAAGGACACTGACATGCTGATGATGGTACTTTCCGATTACGAGATCGTCTATGCTCTTGACAACGTGCCGGACGGTGACGGGCACGCAGGCTTCATGGAGACCTCTAGGGTGCTCGCGATTAGGCCAGACCTTGTAAAGCCAGAGCGGCCTGTGGCTCATCCGAAGATGCCTCAATTCATGATCCTTTCCAATCCTGAGGAGCATTTCAAAGAAGGGATGCGCGGGGACACCACCAACGCCAGCGCCGAAGCCGGGCAAGGTTACAACGATCAGATCGTGGAGAAGCTGGTGGAGCTTATCGAGGAGAATTTCCTGTAGTGGGGCTGATAGATAATTATTTTGCTCGTATGCATGGATTCTTGGATGCATGGAGGCTTGGACGCACGGAGGCTTGGACGCACGGAGGCATGGACGCACGGAGGCATGGATGTTTGGTTATGTCAAGGATATTTTTGCCCTGGAGGGTTTATTCTTTTTCTTTTCTTTTTTAATATGAACACCGTTAAATATCCCAAATCGATATCAATGATTGCTTATTGGAGTGAATAACCATGATGCCAGGTGGACGGGGCAACCCCAAACAGATGCAGGCCATGATGAAGCGCATGGGCGTGAAGATGGATGAGATCGATGATGTAGAAGAGGTCATAATCGTTACCCTCAACAGGGAGCTGAGAATAAAGCATCCTTCAGTAAGTGTTGTTGAGGCTCAAGGCCAGAAGACCTACCAGATCGTTGGTGATGCAAAGGAATACCCCCGTAGCGATGCTCCTGCACCGTCGAGCGACTCCAAGACCACGGACGAGTATGCCATTCCTGAGGAGGACATCGACCTGGTGGTTGCTCAGACTGGAGTAAGTCCAGAACAGGCCAGAGCCGCCCTGGAAGAGTGCGATGGGGAGCTAGCCGAGGCCATCCTGAAGATAATGAGCGGTTGAAGGTTGTGGCCGAGAGCCAACCTCGACCAAAATGTTATTACCAACCCAGTGCCTGATACTGGGCATGATAACCCTGCTTGGTGTAGGCCATGTTTTTGACATCACAGCGCAGGTGCGCGATGTTGTGATGGCGATTCATCCCGGAGTGGTAGCAGTAGAGCTGGACAAGTACCGCTACGAAGCACTACGGAATGGTACCCCAAAGGGAAACATGCCACTTACTTACAAGCTAATGGCAAGATTCCAGGAGCGGATGGCTGGCAAGTTTGGTGGCGGCGATGTTGGAAAGGAGATGCTGGCGGCAGTGGATGCCGCGCGTGAGATAAGAGCTGGTGTGGCCTTCATCGATGTGACAATGCAGGTTGTTCAGAAGTTCATAGGCGGCATGGGCAGAAAGGAGAAGCTGAAGCTTTTCATGGGCGGTGTTGGAGGCCAGTTCGTCTCCAAAAAGAGGGTTGAGAAGGAGCTGGAGAAGTTCAACGAAAGTCCTGAAGAATACATGGAGCTATTTGAGGAGCATCTACCAGGGCTCAAGAAGGCGCTGGTGGACGACAGGAACATGTTCATGGCACGCAACATCAGGATGCTTTCTGACAAGGAACAT
>JAUVCJ010000049.1 GCA_030595765.1 Thermoplasmatota archaeon
CCCTACTCATTCGCAAGCTCATTCATACAGGGAGTATCCGATGCCCTCATCAAGGCATGAGCGCTATCGTCTACCCCCTACTCATTCGCAAGCTCATTCATGCAGAGGTAGCCAAGCCTGGTCAACGGCGCTAGATTCAGGGTCTAGTCCCTAGCGGTTCGAGGGTTCGAATCCCTTCCTCTGCACTTTTTTTTTCCAACAGCCTGGTAAAAAAGTGAAGATTATTGCGGAGCCTTAGTGACGCAATAGAACCTGCACTTTTTATTTTTCCAATGGCACAGATAAAAAGTGACGAGAGGTGCCTTAAAAAGAGATGATTTCTTTTCTTTAAGAAGAAAGATATGGTTGCTAGGATGCAAAGCAATATCCTAGATGGATTGTATTGGGGGCTGTGGACTCAATACTGCTGCTCATTGCCTTGCTGGCCGCCTTTTTCTATGGCTCTCAGTTCGTGACCCAGAAGTTTTGCCCTGGTTTCGACCCAAAGCTCTACAATGCCTCGATGTGCCTGGGCGCCCTTCTTGCTGCTGCTGGAGCCTTCAGCTTTCTTGAGTTCGCAGGTATTGACAACCAGGGCGAGATAGCCTTGGGTGGGGTATTGTCCGTACTTATTGCTGGGGGCCTATGGACATTGGGCAATCGGTCACTGTTGGTGTCCATCCAGATGGCAGGCATCGGCAGGTCGTTCACGGTATTGAACCTCATATCAGTGGTCAGCTTCGTAGGTGGCGCTCTGTTCCTTTCTGAGTTGTCCAGCCTAACTACCCAGGCAGTCCTGCTTGCCATCGGGGCTGTTGCGCTGGTATTTGCCGGCTCCATGCTCATCACTCTTACTGGAGGCAAGGGTCAGGTCGCAGACAATATCAGGCGTGGTCTTTCCTTTGGTGTGTTAGCCTCTGTGGTGATAGGCATCTCCAATGTGTTCGTGGTTTTTGGAGCCAGCCACCTTAGCTTACCCTATCCGTTTACGCTGCTTCTCTTTAGCACTGGAGCCTGCATCACAATGCTGCCTCTCACCTTTGGAAAGCGAGCATCCCTGGCTGCCTGGCGAAATGCTCCAGGTAGGTGGCATGCTCTTGCCGTTACGAGTGGATTGATCTGGGGCATTGGAGCAGTTTTTGGTGTCTACACTATGAAGCATATGGGTGCTAGCATGGCGGTTCCGATCCTTCAGGGAGTCATGACCCTTGTCTCAGCCGTTTGGGGGATAGCCGTGTTCAGAGAGCTTCAGGAGGCTGGGTCTGGGAGGTTACGCCCTCTGCTTTTCAAGTTCATAGCAGGATCCATCCTGACCGTAGGCGGCGTGATCCTGTTGGCTCAGCTCTAGGTCGATTCGTTTTTCTGCAAGTCCCGCAAGCAACTTTCCTGCTCATCAAGAATGATGGAGATATTTTTGTGCTCATTGCCAAGATTTAAGCTGTTTAAGGGCCATGTACCCCTAGGGATGCAAATGTTGGAGGTAATCTACAATGAGTGACGAGAGCCTGCTCCTGCTCATACTGGCAGTTGGGCTTTTCATTCTTATGGTGGTTCTGATAATATTGAGACGGTCTACAGGCAGGCCAAAGAGAAACAAAAATTTTGTATGCCCGCTATGCGGCTCTCTCCTGCCAAAGGGTCAGACTACCTGTAGCAAGTGTGGCTCGACCCTACCAGAGGACAGTCCGCTTTGCCCTGAATGTGATTCTCTGTTAGGTCCAGATGATGAGGTATGCCCCAACTGCGGCAAATTATTCCAAGAAAAGATAGACTCCGTGTTTCACTGCCCAGAATGCGGAGATGCCATGGCAAAGGACACTCACGCCTGCCCAAAGTGTGGAAAGGAAGTATGGAGCCCTGTCCATGAATCCGAGCTTCCAAAGGAGCCTGAGCATTCCCATGATGTAGACTCTCCCGTAGGCCTGGATGAGTCTGTGGATGAGAAGTGGTAGACTAGCAATCCAAGAGTCGATGGTCAAAATTCACCACCAAAGTAGTTAATATACTCCGGTGCGTTTGTTATCCTAGGTGGCTTAATTTGGCAAAGGGTACAGAATCAGCATCTGAGCAGGTCGGTGCCAGGGTGGACCGATTAGCCTGGCTGTACGAAAAGCATTATATATGCCCTTACCTTTTAAGGCCATCAAGCGAGGTGGATCCATGAAAAGGCGATTTACACACCTTAAGGGAGGGTTTATGGCGGCTATATTCCTCCTCTCTATGGTGTTGGTATTTGTTCCGGCCCCAGCAAGCGCATCACAGTTTACGAACATCCAGTGCAAGTTTACTATGTCTTCACAAGAAGTGGATGTGTCTCCTGGCCAGAGCGGAATAATAACGTATAACGGCGAGGTCGAGGTAAATATAGTTCCTAGTTCCCCAAACCCGGCTATCGTACAGATGACTGCATCAGCGCAGGGTTGGCCAACTGCCATTTCCCCCTCCACTATGATATTTACTGGAGCTGGTGGAAAGCAAACCTTCCAGGTTTCGGTGGCTGTGCCTAATTTCACGCCCTTTACATCCAATGGGCAGCTCAAGCTGGACGGACTCCTGAGTCAGGGTGCTACCATCAAAAGTTGCACTACCAATGCCATCATCAAGATTATCCAGTATTTCAGGCTGAACGTCATATCAGATCAGCCCTACATGGAGATCGCACCTGGTGACATTGGAAACTTTGTTGTCACAGTTGATAACCTTGGAAACGGTGCTGACGAGTTTGAGATACTGATAGACAACGCCGACGACCTTGGCCAGCAGGGATGGATATCCCCTCCAACCACGATCAAGCGCGTTGAGCTGGGACAGCCTGGCACCGTCAATCTACAGTTCCAGAGCCCACAGCAGTGGACCCCCTGGAAGAATGATGTGCAGCCTATCAAGATCAAGGTGATCTCCAGCTATTCAAAAGGTTCTGACAAGGTAGAACAGGCCATCTTCTTTGATTATGCCCTGTTCGTGCGCCAGAAGGGCTTCTACATAGACGGCTTCGACCCAGTGTTTGCCATCATAGCTTTAGCAGGCATGGCCGCCATGGTGCAGAAGCGCAGGCTTAATACCAGAGAAGATGAGGACGAATGATTCGCCCTCATCAACCTTTTCCCTTTCTTTCTTTTTATCTAAATAAATACAAGGAGCGTAGCGCATGTCCATAGACATACCAATGGGAACTGGCTCTCCTCATAAAGAGGAACCAGAAGAGAGCAAGAAATTCGATGTTGTTGAGGAGATCGAGGTAGAACCAGAGCCTCAACAGGAACTTGAGCAGGAACTCCCCCCCTCAGAACCCACTCCTGTTGCTGCATCTGTTCCACGCCCTCCAGGTGGACGTTCATTGAAAAAAGCCTTCATCATTATCGTTGTAGGAGTGTTAATCATCTCAGCAGGAGTGTTTGCCTATGTCCTGTTGCCCAAAGATGTTAGCCTGTCCACCACAATATCGCCAACTGGCCTGGATGATGGGATACATGTTACAACCTACGTCAGCGCTGATACGCTGTCAGAAATGTCTGGTTCCGGAAACGTGAAGGTCAGTTTCATTGATGGAACAGTAAAGCAAGAGACATATACGGGTACCGTAAGTTTTGGTTCCAATCGGGGTGATGTGACCATTGATTATATGGATTTCGTGGTTCAGAACGGAGATTATGAAATAGAGGTAATTTTTGAAGGAGCCACCTCAACAAACCTGCATACAGTACAGTATCTTATAGAAACCGTCAACGTCACTCTTTTCGATTCGCTCTATGCGGATCATGATATGAATTCGGCAACAATAGATGAACCTGTGATGAAAGCTCAATTCACATCATCTACTGCCTCGCCTACAGCCCTACCAATGGGAACCACCATCACTATTGACAGCATCGTCTATCAGGATGGATTTACAACCATTCCACCAGTTGTTAATGACTTGAGGTTGACATCCAGCAACATGAATTTCGTTCAAAACTATCAATACACCAACTCTGGCGACTATACTATAACTGTATCCATTGAAAACCAGCATATAAAGTTGGATTCACCCATGAAAACCGTAACTGAGTCTTTCGTGTTATCACCAGACTCATCCTATTATGTGATGTTGGATGTGACCCCACAGGTTGCACTGGCAAACGGGGATACAGTAACATTTGATGCCACTGGTAGCATGGATGATACCATTGGCAACGACATCGAGGAATATTTCTTCAATTTCGGAGATGGATCCACATATACGGAAACCCCAACAAACGCTCCTGATGGTACCTTTGACGGCATCACCACCCATGTTTATGGATTTGTGGTGGGTGAGGATCTCAAGAATAAAGAAGCCCTAGTAATGATTACTGACTCCCATGGAGACTTCGTTGCCTCTGAAAATGTGGTCGTCACGGTGAACAACTTCTGAGGTTGCTGTTATGATTGGCATTCTTGGAGCTGGACTGGCAGGCCTTAGCGCCGCATACCACCTTGGTGACTTGCCTTACACATTGCTTGAGCGAAACTCTTTCATTGGTGGCCTTTCCACCAGCAAGAGGGTCAAGGGCTACACCTTCGATTATGGCCCACACATATTATTCACAAGGGACGAGTACGTTAAAAACCTCTACACCCAGCTTCTAGGCGAGAATATCTCCTGGAAGGACAGACGTGCCTACATAAAAATGATGGGCACCGAGGTAAAGTACCCGTTGGAAGCCAATCTTCACCCCCTTCCTGCGGATGTAATAGAGGACTGCATATCTGGAGTGGAGCAGCTTCCAGAAGAGAGAGCGAAACCCGGAAACTTCCTGGAGTGGATCCGGAACTCCTTTGGCGAGGGAATAGCAAGGCATTACATGGAGCCATACAACAATAAGGTATGGAAATATGACCTCGAAAAGATGGGGATCCAATGGCTGGGCTCAAGGGTTCCAAAACCGGACATCGAGGAGATGCGAGAAGGAGCCAAGGGCGACATCGGCAAGGAATTTGGACCCAACTCCAAGTTCGGATACCCAGTTGAGGGAGGCATAGGCGCCTTACCCAACTCATTCTCCCCTTACATCAGGAATCTACAGCTTGACTCCAACATAATAGGCATATCGGGCACTGCAGGGAACCTGACCATCACCTACCAGCAGGGCGAGAACGAGAGAGATCTATGCGTGGACAGGATCCTGACATCCCTGCCGCTTCCTGAGCTTGTGAAAATTCTAGATGAGGTCCCTGATGATGTTAGAAAAGCAATAGGGGAACTGGTATGCAACTCACTGGTTTGTGTCAACCTTGGGATCGATAGGGAAGCGATCAGCGACAAGCACTGGCTTTACTTTCCTGAACCAGAATATGTATTCAACAGATGCAGTTTCCCAATGAACTTTGCTGCCAGCACAGCTCCTCCTGGCAAGAGCTCCATCCTTACAGAGATCACATTTAGAGGAGGAAGCCCGAACGTACATGAGCTGGCCATCCAGGCAATAGAGGGTCTGGTCTCATTAGGCATATTGAAAAATAGGGATGAGGTCGAATTGGTTGATACCCAGGTGTTCAGATACGCCTATGTCGTCTATCGTCCGGATCATCAGGAGAGTATGGAGAAGATCCATTCATACCTGCGAGGCCGCGGCATCATACCCATTGGCAGATTCTCGAAATGGGAATACTTTAACATGGATCACGCCATTCTGGATGGCAAGTTAGAGGCTGAGGCTATCATAGAGGCCAGCCAGTAAGTTTTATAGCTCACCGTGTCTCAAGTCTGCGTCTGCTTTGACTTTGCATGTCTTGCTAGTACCATATCGTAGACATCAACAAGCCGGTGTGTGCATTTCTCAACCGAATATTCTTGGGCTGATCTTCTTGCCCCTTGTGCAAGATGGTCTCTATCATCCAGGGTTGTGATTATTGCCTTGACACACCCCATGACATTATCTGGAGGGAAGAGGTGGCCGTTCACATCATCCTTGATGATCTCGGGTATTGCCCTGAAGCTCGGGCCAACACAGGGTTTTCCAGCAGCCATCGCTTCGAGTATGACCAGCCCCTGAGTTTCAAACTTCGAGGCGGTAACGAACAATTCAGAGGCGTTGTAGAGGGCAGGCAACTTATGGTCAGGAATGAATCCTAAAAATCGTACCATGTCCGTTATTTGAAGGCTTTTTGCTAGCTCTTTATAGTATCCCAGTGCTGGCCCCTTGCCTGCGACTAGCAGTTTTGCCCTAGGATGAGTTCGTCTGATCTGCGGCATGGCCTCGAAGATCAGTTCCAATCTTTTTTCTCTGGCAATTCTGCCAAAGTGGAGGAGGAACCTATTTTCTGGATCGAGCTTCAGTTTTTTACAGCCTTTCTGGCGGTCGCCGTCTTTGATGTAATGTTGACTGGCCACTCCCGAAGGCACCACATAGGCACGCAACATGTTGGCTTTGCCGCATTGCTTGCGCATTTCCTCTTTGGTGGCTTTGCTTGGCAGGAGAATGGCATCACATCTGCGGAAGTACCACCTGCTGTAGGACCACAGAAGTCTGTTCACAACCTCCACCAGCCTCCCATCGGTAAGGTAGGTCCGCAATACATCGTTCACCATGGTGTGATACGTAACGACTATAGGTATGTCCATGGTAAAGGAGGTCCAGACTGCCTTGTAACCCACAAAAGCAATGCCATGGCTGTGGATGATATCCAGATCCAGGTCTTTGACCAGTTTATTGGCGTTGGCAGGCAGCCAGGCCATGTGATAGCTCGGATAGGGCTTGAATATGTTGGCTTTGAATAGATGGGTATTTTCATCCACCTCTAAGGTCACATCCTTGTGAGGCTTGGGTGCAAAAACATGTACTTCATGGCCCTGGCGTTCCAGCTCGGCTCTGGTGTTCAGGATGGAATTTACTATTCCATCTACTGTCGGCAGGTAACTGTCGGTAAATACTCCAATCCGCATGAAACGCATCCATCCCGTTCCAAAGCTCAAACGCGCTAGTTGGTTATGTACTTTGTTCCCCTAATCTGACAACCTGCGCTCCTTTTCCAGGTGATACAGCCTCTTGAATTGCTTTAGCGACATCCAATAGAGAGCTCTCCACACTTTTCTCAAGCTTCCATCCAAGACCAATGCGGCCAGCTATCAATGACGAGAGCATGCATCCTGTGCCATGATGCTCCCCTTCTATTCTTGGACTATTCCATTGCAGTATCCCATTTCCATCCCAGAGTGTGTCCAACACCATTTCTCCTGTTCCATGGCCACCGGTAAGAAGGACATTGGAAGCGCCTAAGTGTGATAATTCCATGCAGATGTCCTTTGGGTCTTCATTGGGTTCAAGCAACCTGCCCAGAAGCAACCCGGCCTCAGGTAAGTTTGGAGTCAAAAGGTAGGCCCTTTGCATCAGCTTCTTAAAGGCCATGACCAGCTTTTCGGTGCTGTGCCCCCCTCCCATTGTAGTGCCAAGGACTGGGTCCACCACCAGGGGGAAATCCCATTCTTGAGCTTTTACCCCAATAAACGTTACTAATTCGGGGGTGGCTAGGAGTCCGGTCTTTGCCACCACCACGTTCAGATCCTTAAGGACAGCATCAAGCTGGAGCTCTACAAGATCCACTTCAATGGGGCTGATGCTGATAACGCAACTTGTGTTCTGAGGCACGATCGATGTAAGAACTGAGGCTCCGTGAAGCCCTAAAGCATGAAACGAAAATGTATCGGCACTGATGCCAGCTCCGCCTGATGGATCGAATCCGCCAATGGTCAGGGCAGTCTTGACATGCTGGTCGATATTTGAATCTCCCAACGGAAAGCCCCCAGCCAAACCCCTTCTGGGGTCTATCTTATGGTGGATACCTGGTACTGAACAGTTAGTCCACCGAGTTTTTTGTGAACCTTATCAAGAAAAACTAGTACGTTTTCAACCGTAACCTCATTCTCCCAGTTGTATACGAAATCGTGTTGCCCGATGGATGCCACGAACCCTATGTCTCGTAGAACCTCTACCACGGTTGATGCATTGGCACCTTCGCTGTTCAATATGAGAGAGATGTATGTTCTCATGGTAATTCCCCATACATAATGGTCATGGACTTAATTAAGGTTTATCGTTAGGAATGGCAAACTGTTGTATGTGATCTCCGATACCCACCAAGTAACAGGAAGCCGAGAGCCGCGCTGAGGCATTTTTGTATGAACTGAGGAAACCTTAAATGGCTTGAAGCTTTGTTTGTGATTCCACTCTTTGTGAGGTGTGAATCACGACTTCGGGGCAGGAGAAATCTTCCCAGCAAAAACGTAAGCTTGTAGGTCTAACCTGGGGCTCGGTTGATGCACGGGAGAAGGCCGAGCGAGACCTGTTAGAGCGTAAGCTAGCCCGCTGGAACTCTGAAGGATTTGAGACCCATAACCTCAAAGAGGTGGTATCAGGCGACCTTAAAGAGGCCAAGACCGCATTTTTGGAATACTCCAAGAAAGTTCGGATGATCAGAGACCTAAAAGAAGACCTGGACTCCCTTGAAATGCGTGGCTTCGAGGATGAGATGTCCAACATTCGTAGGATGATGAAAGACCCTGAAAAGGTAGAGATAATTAAGAAACAGATCTCTGACCTTCAGGATATGGAAACCTCCTACAAGGTCGAAGAAATGCAGGAGCTGGAAGGAGAGTTGGAGGCTCAGCGCAAGGCCAAGGAGAGGAATGAAAAGGCCGGAGGGGTATACGACCTCATTCTAAAGCACCAGGGTGGAGGCACCCTAGCCCAGAGCGAGGGCGACGTCGAGGGCGACGTCGAAGGTGAGGGTGAAGGTGAGGGTGCCAATGGGGATGGGTATAACGTTGATGAGCGTTTTCAGTTCTCCAATTTTGTAATAGGTACATCCAACCAGTTTGCCCAAGCCGCTGCAAGCAGTGTGGCGGATGCCCCAGGAAAGTCTTACAATCCTCTTTTCATATGGTCAGGCCCAGGATTAGGCAAGACCCATCTTATGATAGCCATTGCCAACAAGATCAAGGCAGACCATCCAGATTACAAAATCCTCTACATGTCGGTGGAGAAGTTCATGAACGAGCTTATCGAGGCGGTACAGAACAATGGCCTTGGAGGGTTCAGGGAGAAATACCGCAGCGTGGATGTCCTGATACTGGACGATATCCAGTTCCTTGCAGGGCAGGAGCAGACCCAGGAAGAGTTCTTCCACACCTTCAACACCCTTCACACCGCAGGCAAGCAGATAATACTGGCTTCTGACAGACCGCCTAAAGAGATACCCACCCTTAAAAACCGTCTGATATCCAGGTTCGAAGGGGGACTGATTACCGACATGCAGCCGCCTGATTTGGAGACCCGGACAGCTATTCTGGCAAAGAAGGCCAAAGAGGATGGCATCAGTGTGGACAACAATATGCTGGGTTACATTGCAAGACGAGAGGAAGGCAACATAAGAGAGCTTTTGGGTCTTCTAAACCGGGTTGTGGCATTCTCTTCAATGATGAAGCGGGAGATAACTCTGGACCTCATCAAGGAGGTCTTGCATGAGGACACAGATGCTGGCGGGCCAGGAACCAGACCATCTGCAAAGCCCTCTTCCAAGCCCAAGTTCCTTGCAGACGAGATGGACCAAGCAGAAGAAGGAGCCGATGCTGAGGTGACGCAAGCCGAGGAAGAACCACTGGAGCCTGGCAGCAGCTATCTATTTCTGGAGGACTCCCCTGATAGGTCTATCTGTGCCTACAAGGAGCTGGTTGCTGGAGGTGCCACAGGATTGTATGTCACCAGAGCCAACCCCAAGAGGGTGGTCAAGAAATTCAAGCTAACTGAAGATGATGTGGTATGGCTCACGAACAAGGACAGCAGCCTTGTTGCCACCATACCTCCCTCTCTGGAGAGAATATCCTACAGGCTGGAGGAATTCGTAAAGGAGCAGAATGGTGTGTTCCTGCTAGACGGCATCGAGTATCTTGTTAGCGCCAACAATTTCGAGGCTGTGTTGCGTTTCATCAGAAAAGGAGTGGATGATGTTTCAGAATCCGAATCCATTTTCATAATCTCGCTTAGCCCAAACACCCTGCAAAAGCAGGAGTTGAGTATACTGGGGCGAGAGATGGAAGTTGTGGAATGACCCAGATGAGGAAATGACTGGCTGATTTTTGATGTGGGAGTGGCATATCGACCCTAGAGTTTGGGGTGGTGCACTAACCCTAGAGATGACTACAACTGTCATAATCAGGGTGACATAACTCCGAAATGAGAATTGTAGGCTAACTCTTAGGCCTTAGAGAATTTTTGCGTATCGATCTTTTGAGGAGATCCCGATCTTTGGGCACCTCTGCATTATCAGGCACTCGTCACATAATGGCTTTTTAGCAGGGCATATCGCGCGGCCATGCTGGATAAGCATGTGGTTACCCCGTCCCCATATTTGTTTTGGGAGCAGGAGCATCAGATCCTTTTCGATCTTATTGGGGTCGGTGTTGATGGTAAGGCCCATTCTCAGGCTGAGTCTGCGAACGTGAGTGTCCACAGCGATACCGACGACAATGCCAAATCCAGTGCCAAGCACAATGTTGGCGGTCTTTCTTGCCACTCCCGGTAGCTTCAGCAGCTCTTCCATTGTGTCCGGCACCTTGCCACCATGCCGATCCACAATGATATTTGCAGATGCCTTGATGTTCTTGGCCTTGTTCCTGTAAAAACCAGTGCTTCTAACCATTTCCTCCAGCTCATTTGGGTCCGCATCTGCAAAATCCGATACCGTTGTGTATCTGGCAAATAGATTGGGCGTTACCTTGTTGACCTGCGCATCAGTGCATTGGGCTGAAAGTATCACAGCCACCAAAAGTTCAAAGACGTTGGAATGGGTAAGAAAGGTCACAATTGGAGGATATTCCTTCTCCAATCGTTCAAGCATCCAATCCAACAGATCCTGGTCCATACATTCCAACCCAATAATCATGGTGCTAAACGATCACTTATAGTATTGCTAAACGACCACATGTAGTATTTCTAAAGGACCACTTATAGTATTGCTAAACGACCACTTGTAGTATTTCTAAAGGATCACTTGTAGTGAGCCCATTCCACCAACTTGTTCAGCAAGCTCTGGCCAGCTTTCTTTTCCTGCAGGTCCTGCTCCTTGTGCTTTCCGATAGTTCCCAGCTCTCTTTCAGCGCTAATGGCTTCGAGCTCTCCTGCGTCCAGCCAGACTCCCTTGCAGGTGGTGCATACGTCCACTTCCACTCCCTTTGCTGTCTCGGCGTTCATGAGACCTCCACATCTGGGACATACCAGTTCACTATCTCCTTCCAGCTCTGCATACCTTGTCAGGAACTCGTGCAATGCCTTTTCATCAGTCAGTTTCAATAGCTCACGAGTATCCAGCCATATGCCCTTGCATTCAGGGCAAACATCTATCTCAACCCTGTCTTTCTTGACCTGATCCATTTGTTTCCAGCATCTGGGACACTCGATCTTCTCGCTTCTGGGATTGCTCTTTGTCATTGTTTGACCCCTGTATCATGTGGATGGATTATTCTTAAGTTCCAAAAATTTTAATCATCCCAAAAGGCCTGAGACAAGGTCCAATGCCACAGCCTTTTGGTCCTCAGCCTTTACCAGTCCTGATGCCAGTAATACTCCAACAGCGCCCAGCTCCAGGCTCTTTCTCACATCCATGCCGTTCTTGACCCCAGCTCCGCAGAGCACACTCACGCTCTCATCGATGTTCTTGACAAGTATAACAGAGTCCGAAACTACCTTTGGGTTGGCTGAAGTGACCGAGATGTCACCGCCTATTAGTTCAGGTGGCTCAACTGCCACAAAGGTCGGAGCAAGGGCAGCGGCTGCCCTGGATGTCGCTTCGTTGTTGGTGCAGATGCAGGTCAATAGGCCAAGCGCTTTCATTCTGGTGTTCACTTCCTCGATGTC